>JAMOAF010000429.1 GCA_023621895.1 Planctomycetota bacterium | reverse complement strand
ATGCTCGGGCTGGTCGCCAGGGCGCGCTTCCGCTCCTCGGGCCGCGCGACCGGCTGGATCGCGCCGGTATAGAACGGGTGGGGCGCACGGCGGATCTCGTGCGCCAGAGAGCGCGATACGTACGACTCGTGTTTCCCGTAGACCGCGCACACGGCGCGGACCATCCCGTCGACAAACACCGGCGCCTCCGGCAGACTGCCGTTTCGCTGGGCGCGCTTCAGAATCAGCAGGATTTCCTGCGCCCGGCCGACGGCGAACGCCGGGATCAACACGCGGCCCCCCTCGGCGATCACTTCGCGAATCTGTGCAAGCAGCCGCTCTTCGGCCGCATTGCGATCTTCGTGCAGCCGCTCGCCGTAGGTCGACTCGCTGATCACCAGGTCGGCCTGGAAATCGGGACGGCCCAGCGCCGGCACCGTCGCTTGGGCGGAAACGCTGTAATCGCCGGTGAATAACACCGTGCCGGCCGGCGTCTTCAGTTGAATCATCGCGGCCCCGAGGATGTGCGACGCCGGCAGCCAGCGGACTTCGATATCTTTGACGCGGATCGCCTGGTGATGCTTGACCGGCACGAAAGACGCCATGAGCTGCTCGACCTGCCGCTCGCTGTACAGCGGCAGCTCGGCCTCGCGATCCGGGCCGTTCATCAATCGCAGAGCGTCTTGCAGCAGGATTCCCACCAGGTCGATCGTCGGCGGCGTGGCCAGCACCGGCGCTCCCAGGCAGGCTTCGAGAATCACCGGCAAGCCGCCGGAATGGTCCATGTGCGCATGCGTCAGGAGCACCGCGTCGACGGGCGTCTCGGCCAGCGGCGCCAGGTCGGGCAAAGGGTTCGAGCCGGCGTAGCGGACGCCGCAGTCGACGACGATCGCCGTCCCGCCGACGCGGACCAGCGTGCACGAAGCGCCGATCGCGCTTGCGCCGCCGAGAAACGATAGTTCGATGAATGACGGATCGCTCATGACGGATTCTATCGGACTATTTTGACCTCGGGCGGACTTTTTCGCAACCGCCCAGCGTCCGCCGCGGAAAGAAGTCGGACAAGAAGGCATGAGACGCAGGCGGTCAAGAAGCACACGACGCCCAAGCGGCAGGCTGTCCGCGAGATTTTCGGCCGATTTCAATGGCCGATCACGAAGTGGGGGTCGACCAGGAACGACCTCCCCTCGTCGGCGTCGTAGAACCGGTTCCATGCCATGTTCGTATACCTGCCCACCGAAGGGTCGATCAGCGAGACGGTTGTCCCCGTGCCCGTCTCGTCGCCGAACAGGCGGTAGACCGCGATCACGTGGAACCGCTGCACCCCGGAGTACTCGAAGTCGCCGAGGATCGCCAGGCGGCCGGGCCGCAGCAGCCGCTCGATCAGCGGGATGTTGAAGCTCGTCGCCCGGAGATTGTGGAACCTCAGCCCGAGTGCGTTTGCGAGCCGCTGCGCATTGGCCGCGTCATCGCGCCTCAAGGCGCCGTAACTATCGAGGCCGACGTGGGCGTCGGCGGCGATCCGCCGGATGTCGCTGACCCAGAGATGACGCCCTTGACGCTGTCCGGCGACCATTGCCAGCGATGCGGCCCAGCAGTCGTACTCACCCGTTTGGCGAACGCTGCCGATCGTATGCGCGATGTGAACATGCCCCATGACAGATACCCTCCCTTTCTCAAATTCGCCGCCCGGCGTTTGTGATGTGACTTCCTCTATATCCATCATCGGTCCGATCGCGGAAAAGTTGCCGCCGATTCCGCCGCGACCCGGGCGCCCCCCGAGAGCGAGTGCGTGCGGCGAGGTGCGAGGAAGACTTCGGGCGCCCGAGCAGCGGCCGGCGGCCGAAGTCGCTGGCCCTTGCCGCTCTCAAGCCGTGGCCCGAGAGGCATCGAAGCGAAGCGGAGCAGTCGGCAAACACCGGCATCTACCTATTCCGGGTTATTGATGCTCAGGGGGGGTATTGCGAGACTGCCAACAGCTACCTGTTCGATTAAAGGGGGTCTTCGCGCGACGATAGCCCTCGGGGTTGGTCCGCAATTTGGGCCGCGCGTGACGGCGCTGAGCGCGGGGCAAGCCCGCGCGGGTGCCTGTAGGAAAAAGTGGGAAAAAACCACGCAACCTTTTCCGCGATCTCACGAGAATCGAAATAGAAGCAAGAAACGTGGCCAAGGGGCTGTCGAGGCTGTGTGGATTGAAAGTGCCCGCCTTTGTTTTCTCCGAACCAGGCGGGCGGTTGCTCGATAATCCCGCGGCGAGAGTTAACCCGTTTTCACTCAGATGGAGGTCGATATGGCTGCTTACATCAAGTTCGATGGCGTGGATGGCGAGGCCCAAGACACGAGCCACAAGAATTGGAGCGACATCCTGTCATTCTCCCAAGGAATCAGGGTGCCCGGCGGTAGTCAAACCGGCCCTACCAGGCGCCGAGGCGACGTGGTCATGGACGACATCAATGTCGTCAAGGAACT
>JAMOAF010000119.1 GCA_023621895.1 Planctomycetota bacterium | reverse complement strand
GCTATTTCGAGAAATACGGCCTCCCGGAAATGAGCGAGAAGGACCGGCAAGCGTACACCAGGCTGGTCGAAGCCATGAAGCCGCTCTGCCAGGAACTTGGCCGGGTGAACCGCGAAAGCCTGATTCCCGCGTTCGACGGCCAGTGCGCGATCGTGCTCGACGCGAAATTGATGAGCGACAAGATTGCCAAGGACGTGCCCAAGACGGACAAGCCGATGCCGCTGCCCGAACCGGCGCTGGTCGTGGGGATCAAGGACGCCCAGGCGATGCGCGACGCCTACCTGGGCTACCAGGATTTCTTCAACAAGACCCTCGAGGTCCTCCGCAAGTTCGATGAAAAGGGGGAAATCCCCGCCGGCTACTCAATTCCCTGGCCCGAATCGGCCGACACGCCCGCCGGTTCGACGCTCAGCTACACGCTGCCCGACCAGTGGGGAGTCGATCCGCAGATCGTGCCCAACGCCGTGTTGACCGAGAAGGTCGCCGTGGTGACGGCCTCGCAAGCGCACAGCAAGCGACTGCTCCAGGGGCAAGCTCCCGCCGCGGGCTTGCTCGCCGATGGCCGGCGACCTCGGGCGTTGGCCGTGCTGTTCAACTGGCCCGCCCTGGTCGATGCCGCCGCTCCCTGGGTCCGCCTGGCTGCACGCCAGGCCGCCAAGGAGAATCTCCACGTCGAGGACGGCGCCCCCGAGATCGAGAACGTCGTCGTCCAGGTCGATACGGTCCTGGAAGTGCTTAAGGCCGTGCGGAATTGCACCGCGGAATGCTACCTCGAGGACGGGGCCGTGGTCACCCACAGCCTGATGGAAGTCAGCGACGTGCCATAGCGGTTTGGCCGGCATCGCCCCGGCATCGCCCCGGCATCGCCCCGGCATCGCCCCGGCATCGCCCCGGCAGCGTGGCCGAATCGCCCGACCGCGGCCAGCACGGAGACCGCGCTAGGCGGTCCGATCGTCTCGTCTTGACGCATGACCATCAAGTGATAGACAATGACCTTATGGTCACGGGAATAGAAACCCCGTGACCTAAAGGGGTTTGTGTCTGTCTTCGATCGGAGCGCGAAATGAGTCGATTGGCCAAGCGTCGGAAAGAGCTGGTTGTCTCGTTGATGAAGGATGGCATCTACGAGGCGGCGGTTCGCGTGTTGATGGAAAGGGGCGCCGAAGGCCTCACCATGGATCGCGTCGCGGAGTCGGCCGGCGTTGCCAAGGGGAGTCTGTACAACTACTTCCGCAGCAAGCGCGAGCTGCTCCAGTTCATTCATGAGAAGACGATCGAGCCGGCGAAAGACTTCTTGGCCGAGGTCCGCGCGGCCTCCATGCCGGCCGCGGAGAAGTTGCAGACGGTCGTCCGCATGTGGCTTGAACACTTTGCGACGAACCGCGGGATCTTCGATTTCTTGTTCAACGATCCTCGCACGCGGGAGGTCATGGAGGACTGCAAGCGGAGCAGCCGCCTGGAGGGCATCGAGGAATTGCGCTCCTTTTTTGAGCAGGGAATTGCCGAAGGGGCGTTTCGCCCGATCGACACCCAGCGGACCGCCGAGATGTTCCTCGGCGCCGTGATCTTGACGATGGAGCAGCAGTTGATGCTCAACCTCAACCGGCCGGCGGAAGAATCGGCTGCCGCGCTGCTCGACCTGTTTCTCAATGGGCTGAGGCCCCAAGCCTGAGCAAGCCAGCGCCTTATTACCGAATTGCCGACTTGCGCAAGCTGCGAAGAATCTCCGGCGCATACCCCCCGCCTCGGTCGGGGGGGCTATCCGCCTTTCGGTTTCGATCTGCATTTTTGGAGCAAGGCCGGACTTGGAGAAATGGCTGGACTAGGCTAAAACAGTGTGCTGACGAAGTCATTTTACTCGGAACCTTAAGGACGATCGGCGGCCCGGAAATCTTCCAGCCACGCAGGGATGTTGTATGGCTTCGAAAAGCAAGAAGCGTTTCAAGGCGGCTCTGTTCAATCCAATCGATCAAGTCCGGAGGCACCTTGAAAGGGGGGATTTTCGGCAGGCATTGAAGGATGCACGCGTCGCCTATCGCCAGAACCCCGCGCCCGAGTGCCGCTGCTTTCTCGAACACGCGTACATCGGCCGCGCCCAGCAGCTCGCGCAAAACGGGCTCACGGAAGACTGCCGCCGCATTGTGCGTGAGCTGCTCGAGCTGGGCGTCACCGAGCCGGCGGTGCAATCGGCCATGCCAAGCTTGCTCCTGTCGGTCGGCTTATTCGACTGCCTTGCCCAGGGGCAGAGTTCGCTGACGGAAGAGGCGCGACGGCGGATACGCCTCCAGGCCGCCGATCAGGCGGTGATCCGGCCGGAGAACACGCCGAAGTCGATGACCGACCTGCTCGGCGACGCCAAGCGGATTCGCGCGGCCCTCGAAGCCGTGGAGCGAGGCGACGACGCGGCCGCTATCGCGCACCTGAAGGAAATCGCCCGGCAATCCCTCCTGG
>JAMOAF010000507.1 GCA_023621895.1 Planctomycetota bacterium | reverse complement strand
ATTTGGGACTTTCAGCTTGTCAGCGGTTGATTTGGCAATCGTGATCACCCTGGCCTTCACGGTTTCGCCGGTGCTGGAGATCGCAAAATTCCTGGAACGCCGCGGATGGTTCGGAAAACTGAGTTGACCGAGAGCCGGACCTCGTTTCGCTAGCCCGATTATTCGCGTAGAACGGAATTCATCCCGTTTGCAGCCGCCGTTGGCGGCGATCACTGCATCGCCGGAACAAGAATCGAGTTTCTCGGCGGCGCACGGAGTGCACAACAGCCGTTGCGCACCCCCGAGCGCCGACCATCGCCCCGCAGGCCTACTGCTCGAGTGTCTGGCTCCCGACGTCGGCGATCCACTGCCGTGCAAACTCCGCACTGGGCGCGCCCACGTCGAGGGATGTGTTGCCCAGGAGGATCAGTTCTTCGACGCGTTTCTGGCGGAGCCACTTCAGCCCCAAGTCGCACTGATGCTTCATCAACTCCAGTGGTACGGGCCGCCGGTTGGGATAGTCCCAAATGTACAGCCCGAGGGCGATCCGGGCGTTCTTGGGAGCGATCGCCTCCAGGGCCGCCAGGTTCTCCTCCAGGGCCGGGAGCTCGTCGGCGTTCCACGTCCAGAGCGTGAGCACGTCGAACAGGTCGAGGAACTCCGCCAGGGGCGGCTCGCAGCCGCGATAACCCGGGCTGGTCGTCTTTCGCGGCGGGCAGATCTCGTGGGTGTAAAGCGTGATCCAAATGTCCAGCGGCCTGCCCACCGTCTTCAGCCGCTCGCGGGCCGCTCTCAACTCCGCAGGTTGAATCGCCGGTCGGCCGGCGTAGACGCCACTGGGCTGCTTCTTGGCATCCACGATGAAGTCATCCAAGTAGATGCCGCTGATGTTGGGATACTTTTGGGCGAGTTGAAGCACGGGACTCAACTCCTCCATTCCCCCTTTTCCACCTGATCCCACCACCGACCACACCACGCGAGCCAGCGGCTGGAACGAGATCGCGTATTGTTCGAAGGACGTCTTGGCGCGCCACTGTTCGCCGCCGGGGAGCCGGGGGATATTGCTGCTGCGAATCAACAGCAGGTTGGGCACGCCAAGCCAAAACGCTCCTTCCGCGGGCGTCATCCGCGAGCCGCCGCGGTAACCGCCTGACTCGAGAGAGTCATTATCCCCGCCCGCGAACACCGTGAAGAGCCACAGCCGATCCCGCACCGTGGCGCTCTTCTTGCCCGGCGCGGCCGATTCGGCGGCCTCGCCGGTCGTGGCCGACAACGTGACCATTCCGGCGGCCGCCGCCTCCAGCAGGGCTCGTCGCGAAATCACCGCTTCCGATTGCCTTTCGCACATCCCATTCTCCTTTACTGAAAAGAGAACAACCGCTGATCGCGGACGGCGTTGGAGCCGACTCTCTTGTACAATGCCGCCCGTGCCTGAAGACCCTCCCACCGGCGCCATGCCGACACTGCTATTCAACTCTCTCAATTCCGGCACGCAGTTCTCGGTCCGGGATGGGGCAAGCCCACCACGGCTAACGGGTAGCTTCCTTCTCTCCCGATTTCGCCAGCGCCAGGGCCAGTGTCTCGTAGGCCGCCGGCAGCATCGCGGAGGCAAGTCGATCGTCGGCCAGATCGGGCTGATCCGCCAAGCCGGCGAGGTTCTCCAGGCACGTCTCGACCAGTTCGCGAGCGGCGCGTCGATGGGCGTCGCCGGCCGCTTTGCCGCCCGCCTCCAGGGTGGCTTGGGCAAGCTTCAGGCGGATGAATTCAAGCAGCACGCGATGGTGGGCGGGCAGCCCGGCGTGCCGCGCGATCGCCGACTGCTCGCCCGCCAGCGCCTTGGCGAACAGCTCCTTCGCCTCGGCCGCGCGCCCCTGGTATCTGCAACACTCGGCCAGTTTCGCCAAGAGCAGCGCCTCGGAGCACGCGTACTTGGGAATCGAGGGGTTGCCAGCGGCCAGCCGCCGGGTTTCCACGAGTGCCCTGCGAAGGTTTTCTTCGGCGTCGGCGTCGGCAATCGGCCTTTGCCAGGGAAACAGGCCGACGTGAACCCAGGCATGGGTGGCCGCCAGTTCGTAGCGGTAGTCGTCGACGTCTGGAAATGCGGTGGAGAGCTTTTCGAGAATTGAGACCGCGCGCTGCCGGTCCGCTTGTTCCGCCGCGCCGGTCACCGCTGCGCCCGGCGGCCGCAGGCAGAGGGCGAGAAAGAACCGGTAATCGGGTATGTTCGGGTTCTCGGCGGCAAGTTGTTCGAGCAGACGCACGGCCGCCGCGCGGCACTCGCGGCTCGAGTAGCGGCGAAGCCTCGAGCCGGGCGCGCCCGGCGGCGACTCGCCCCGGCGGTCGCCGAGCTCGATCGTCTGTTTGTTGGCAAGGAGGTAAAGAGTGCGGGCCAACTCGAAGCGCGCCTCGGCCGATAGCCCACTCTCCGGCCCCATCTGTTGGATCACCGAGAGTGCCTTCTGGTGCGAGGCG
>JAMOAF010000609.1 GCA_023621895.1 Planctomycetota bacterium | reverse complement strand
GTTGCGTGCAATCCGCTTTCAGCTTTCCGCTTTCCGCTTTAGAAAGAAGCGGCCGGTGAGGTCCAAGTTGCGCTTCGAGGTCCCTCACCGGCCCAACCATCCCCCGGGCGGCTCATTGTGCGCACCCGGGCGATCGCTGTTTTGATTCTACCACTGGCAACCGTAACTGTGGAGGACTGAGCCATGTTTCTTTCCAACTTGCTTACTGGCCGCGGCCGCCGCGTCAGCCGCCGCACGGGTCACTCCGGGAGCCCACACGGCCGCTCCTTGTCGCCTCGACGGCTCCGCTGCGAGCCGCTGGAGGAACGGCAATTGATGTCGGTCTTCACGTACACAAACGACCCGATACCCGATCAGCCCATCCCGGACAAAGGCACGATCACCTCCGCGATCACCGTCGACGACTCGTACTACGCGGCCGATGTCAACGTGACCGTCAATATGAGCCACACCCGCGACGAGGACCTGGACGTGTTCCTGATCGCCCCCGACGGAACGCGCGTCGAGTTGTTCACCGACGTGGGCGGCACCGCCGACAACTTCACGGGCACCACGCTCGACGCGGACGCAGCCACCGCCATCACTGCGGGTTCCGCCCCGTTCTCGGGAACGTATCGCCCGGAGGGCAATCTGAGCACTCTCGAGCGCAAGAGCGTGCAGGGAACCTGGAAACTCGAAGTCACCGACGACACCAGGAAAGAGACCGGCACGCTCAACTCCTGGTCGCTGACGGTGACCGAAGCGATCGGGGTATCGACCCGCTTCCTCGACACGAATCCCGAAATGCTGGGCAACGTCGACAGCCCCGGCGGCTTAACCTGCAACGATGTCGCCGTGTCCGAAAACGGAGATGCCATGGCGCTCTGGCTGGAATCAAAGGGAACGGGCGACACAGGACCCTTTATGACGATGGCCGCCCGATTCGATGCTGCCACCGGAAAGTGGGAGACCCCTGAGATCATCGGCAATCCTGCGTTGACCACAAGTGTGCAGAACTGGGGCCGCATCGCCAGCGACGGCCAGGGCAACTACCTGGCCGTCTGGCAACAACCCACGATTGGCGACAATATGGCGCGCATCTGGGCGAACCGCTATCTGGCGGGAAGCGGCTGGCAGACGCCGCAGACGATCGAGAACGACACATATTGGTCCTATGACCCCGTCGTGGCGATGGCCTACGATCCGATCGCGGCTGTGAGTAAGGCGATCGTCGCCTGGGGGTATGGGCCGGGGCCAGGCATTCCTGCCGAAGTGAAAGTGAATCGGCTCACGGACTTCGCCGCCAACACGTGGTCGGGAGCCGCCCTTGCCGGGAATCTCGAGATCGACATCCGCCCGGATACCATCCAGGTTGGTATGGCGGCCAATGGAGACTTCCTCCTCGCGTTCCAGGATAACACCGCGTACTCCGAGCCTTTCGGCAGGAGACTGTACTACCGGCACTACCAGTGGTCGGCAGGAGACTGGAGCGGCCCCGAGAGTCCCCTTGAGTCGCGGCCGGAAAGCATCACTCGTTACAATCGACTCGCCATGAACGCGGCCGGCGATGCGATCGTTTCCTGGGGACAGGGCACGGGCACGGGAGGCCTGTCGCAGATGTGGGTGCGGCGTTGGAGCGGCTCAGACTCAGACTGGGTTGGTCCGGCGGAACTGGTGAGCGACGATCCGGGCAACACGGTGGGGTGGGGTCCGAGCGTCGCGATCAGCGACAACGGCGAGACGGCCGTGTTTTACGCTCAGGCGAGGGAAGGGACGCAGTATAGAGATGCCTATGTCCGCCGCCACGATGGCGCAGGATGGCAAGGGATCGTCAAGGTAGACTCGGAAGACCTCGGGGACGTATTCCTCGGCTCAACGAACGGCTGCTCCAAGGGGCCGGCGGGAATCGCCATGGACGACTCGGGGAACATCATTGCCGCGTGGCAGCAGTCCGACGGGGTCTTCACGAACATCTGGAGTGCCAAGTTTGACCACAGCGCCTCGAGTGGGGTCGGGGAATGGTCCCCGGCGGCCAAACTCGAAGATGCACCCTGGAACGCCACCCAGCCTGTGGTGGCCGTCAGCGGCTCGGGCATGGCGACGACCGTATGGGTCCAGCCCGACAACACTCTTTACCACGTTTACGCCGACAGGACTACCGTTAATGGATCGTCGCCGCTGGCCAACGCTCCGGTCGCCGACGCCGGTGGACCTTACCTGGTTGTCGAAGGCGGAAGCGTCACCCTCGACGCGTCCGGCACGACCGATCCCGATGCGGGCGACATACTCGCATACGAGTGGGATCTGAACTACGACGGCGTTGTTTTCAACGTCGATGCGATCGGCCAGACAACGACCTTCGACACTACCGGTTTGCTGGCGGGCGATGTCGTCACCGTGGCCGTCCGAGCGACCGATTCCACCTTGCCCGTCGCCTTGTGGGACATCGACACAACGACGGTCACGGTCCAAGCGGCAACGTCG
>JAMOAF010000031.1 GCA_023621895.1 Planctomycetota bacterium | reverse complement strand
GATTTTCGCGCGTTGGTCGGTTTTGGAAGAGGTCAACAGGAGAATCTGTGAGGCTTGTGGTAAGCTGGCCTATCCGCACCGGCCGAGGAATGGGCCGCTCTGGACCACCCTACACGTCGAACGCGCGGTGACAACATCGTCAGGCCAGCAACTCGCCGAGCCGAGCCAGGGCGGCGTCGGCATCGTTGTCGGCGAGGGCGTTTTTGGCGCTGCGGAGACTCTTCGCCTGCTCTGGAGTGAAAGGCACCGCCTCGCCCGGCCGTGGAGGAGCGGAAACCAGCCGAGAGGCGATTGCCGCCAGCAGACTCTCAATCCCCGCGCCAGTCAGCGCGCTGACCGGCAGGCTTGCGGGCGGCGGCCGGGACCCCGCCAGGTCGGTTTTGTTGGCGACCAGCAGCGCGTCGGGGTAGCGGCCAAAGAGAGCCTCGTCCTCCACGCGCCAGTCGGCTGCGTCGACGACGAGAAGGACCAGGTCGGCTGATTGCAGCCGTCGCTCGGCGAAACGAATCCCGTCCGATTCGACGGCGCTGGCGGCGGGCCGCAGCCCGGCCGTATCGGCAAATTCGACGGGCCATCCGTCGATGGCCGTGACGGCCGTGAGAACATCGCGCGTTGTGCCGGGCGTCTCGTGGACGATCGCGCGGCGGTAGCCGACCAGCGCGTTGAGCAGGCTGCTCTTGCCGGCATTGGGCCGCCCGGCCAGCGCCACCCGCCAAGGCCGGGCGAGGTGGAGGCCGCATGGCGCCAGGGCCAGCAGGCGCTCGAGCCGCCCGATCGCCAGGCGGTGCCTGCGCTGACCGGCCAATTCGCACAGTCCTTCCACCGCTCGATCCAGAGCGCCGTGGAACTGATCGAGGAGGATCGAGGCTGCGCGGAGGGTCAGCGCGCCGGCGAGTGCCTCGCAGGCGGCGGCCTTGATCGGGCTGGAGAACGAACGACGCACCCACTCTTGCCAAGAGAGAAGCCGCCCGCCGCCGGCAAGAAGTGCGTGGACGAGCCGCTCCACGACCACCGGCCCACCATGGCAATGGATTTCGACGACCTCGTCCGCCGGGCGGCAGACGAGAACCTCGTCGGCCACGCCCGGGCCAAGCCGGAACCGGCCGAAGGCGACGCGGCCGGGCGGCAACTGGGAGATCGGCCGCCGAGCGATCCCCTCGAAACGTGCATCCACGCGGGCACAAGCGCCGGCGCCCTCGATGCGGACGGTGGCCACGGCCGCGCGCCCGGCGGGCGTTAGTTGCACGACATCGAGCGCGGACGGTTCGTTCATCAAGGGACCTCGCGGTGGAGAGCAGGTTACGGGTTGCGGGC
Organism: Planctomycetota bacterium; assembly: GCA_023621895.1. Classification (GTDB taxonomy): domain Bacteria; phylum Planctomycetota; class Planctomycetia; order Pirellulales; family Thermoguttaceae; genus JAAYCB01. The sequence goes on along the minus strand of JAMOAF010000031.1, from coordinate 10,658 downwards.
GGCAGGTCAGCCGCCAGATTCGACGCGTCACCCGGGGTGCGCCGCCTGGCGGCGGCATTTGGCTTCGTTGATAAACGGCTCCGGCGCGGGTTCAAGCCGCCTTGATCCGTCACCGGCGATCTCCCGGAAACGGCTGAGAACCGCTTCTGCGAGAACACAGGCCAGGAAGACGCCCGCGGCATCCATGAAACGGCCCAGCGGCGGGGATGTCACGATCACCAGCAGCAGTTTGGCGAGCGCAAAGCTGACGGCGATCAGCAGAACACAGCTCGGCGGCACGATATCAGCCCCGCCGGCCGCTCCATCGATGCCCCTCCGCTTACGGAGAACGACACAGAGTCCGTGGGCGCCGAGCAGCAACGCGAGCAGCCCGAAGTACACCGGATTCATGATGTACTCCGAAACGATCATATACACGCCGCGGACGAAAGCCTTGGCCAGCCAGGCGCCGTAGCGCAGCGGATGCTCGGCGACGATCGCAACGGCCAGTTGCCAAAGTCGGCCATCGATCTCCCGCCAATCGTCTCCGTAGACCTCTTGAGCGGCGGGCACGCCAATCTGCCACGTGTTGGCGTTGAATGCGTTCTCGATCTCGATATAGCTCGAATGCGGACCGGGCGAATACCGCGGATCGCTCGCCGCCAATTCCGCGCGCCGGCGCAAGACCGCTTCGGCCAGCGGGCGGACCTCCGCGGGAAACCGAGCCGGATCGCCGGCGTCCATCAGCGCCGAGACGACCCCGGCGAAATTGCATCCCCCAAACGACACCAGGGAGAACTGGCCGACGGCCAGCCAGCGGGCGGCGCCGAAGGCTGCCAGCGGCAAGGCGGCGGCCGCGACGAGCTTCAACATCAACCGCCGCCAGGCGCCGGGCGGCGCCGGACCGGCCAGCCAGGCAAGCATGGCCCCGAGCGGAGGAACCAAGACGACCAGGAACAGGTACGCCGGGCGGACCTGGTACGCAGCGAAGATCGAACCGGCAAGCGCCCACCAAGACCAGCGGCTGCCGCTGCCAAGAATCGCCACGAGGAGCAGTCCGATCGAGAGAATCGCCAGGGAACAGCCCGCGCAATCGGCGGCGAGATTGTTGACGTAGCGAAATACGAGGTGTGAATAGAGCAGGCTTCCGGCCACCAGCATGCTCGTCCAATTCGAGGGGACAAGATTTCTCAACCCCAGCCAGAACACACCCACCGCCAGCACGTGCAGGAGGTAGTGCAGAACCGGAACGGCGGCGTGCCGGCCGGCCACAAGGCCGCCGAGCTTCAGCAGCAGCGGATAGCCGATCGTCCGCGAGTAGGTCAACGCCTCGTGCGGCGAGGCGAACGGAAACATTTCGTAGCTCGGCGTGTCCGGCACGCGAACCGGTTTGAACCTGCCCGAGACCGCCAGCACGGCCGCCAGGACCAGGCATTGGGTGAGAAACCAGAACCACGGCGCGCGGAACGCGTTCAAATGCGGAAACCTCCAACTCGACGGCGCCAGCCATGTTGCCATTGTAAATCACCGCGCTGGCCAATCCCAGGCGTAGCGTTCGCTGAAGACAGAGACTCGCGACTACTTGTGGGTCCGACTCGGAGCAAAAATTTGAAAACAGCGCGGGCCGGCGGCGGCTACGGTTTTCACCTCCCCAACTGCAACCTGTGAGCTGTAACAAGCCCGTCTCTTGGTGCGTGAATTGACATCGCCGGCGCGTCGATTTATGATCGGATGCTGTCAAGATAGGCCCTCATGGGCGAGATTCCTGGAGAGCGTTGGGCAAGACGCGCGGGAGCGGGCCGTCTTGAGGCGAAAGCGATGCAGAAGGTCACCGTGACGTGTCCGCGATGCCTGGTCCAATACAACGTCGACGAGGCGCATCTGGGCAAGACCGGGCACTGCAAGAAGTGCAACACTTCGTTCGTGCTCTCCTCGCTGGTGGAGACGGCTACGCGAACCGACGTGTTTTCCGCCGGAGCGATGCGCCCGGTTGAACCGCGGTGGCAGGCCTTGGCGGGAGAGGAATCACCCGAGGTTTGGAACGTTGGCGACGTGGTCTTGGGGGTCTACGAGATCAAGCCGCTGAAGTCGGGGTTTGACCAAGGGAAACACTACGCCGAAGGGGGGATGGGGCTGGTCTACCGGGCCCGGCACCGCGGTTGGGACCTTGACCTGGCTCTGAAGCGACCGAAGCGCGAGACTTTTCAGACGGAGGGCGGCAAGGACAATTTTGAGCGCGAGTGCGCCACCTGGGTCGAGTTGGGGCTGCACCCGAACATTGTGAGCTGCTACTACGTCCGCCGGGTTGGCGGCATTCCGATGGTCTTCGCCGAGTTTGTGGAAGACGGCAGCCTCGACGACTGGATCGCCAGCGGGATTCTCTACCGCGGGGGTCCGGAAGAGAGCCTGCGGCGGATTCTGGACATCGCGATCCAGTTTGCCTGGGGCTTGGAATATGCCCACCAGCAGCATCTGATTCACCAGGATGTGAAGCCCGACAACGTGATGATGGACGGGGTGGTTCCGAAAGTCACGGACTTCGGTTTGGCCAAGGCCCGCGTCGTCGCCGGAGAGGAATACTCCCACGGCGCCGCGCCGCGGAGCATGTTCGTCAGTTGGGGGGGCATGACGCCCGCCTACTGCTCGCCCGAACAGATCGAGGCCGCGATCCAGGTCAAGTCCGGGGCCGGCGCTGACGAGCGGACCCATCTGACCCGGCGGACCGACATCTGGTCATTTGGGGTGAGCCTGCTGGCGATGTTTTTTGGCAAATCGCCGTGCAGTGGGGGCGGCCATACGGCGGGAAAGGTCCTCAGGGATTACCTCAAGGCCCCGCCTGCAAGTGAGATTCTGCCCGCCATGCCCGGATTGATGGCCGATTTGCTCTTCGGATGCTTCGAGCGCGACCCGAAGGACCGGCCGCAATCGATGCGCGAGATCACCGACAACCTCAAGTCGATCTATCGCGACCAGTTCGCCGGGGAATATCCTCGGCCCGAGCCGGTGCTTGCTGAATTGAAGGCCGACACTCTCAACAACCGCGCCGCCTCGCTTTTGGACCTGGGAAGGACGGAGGAGGCGTCGAAGCTCCTCGAAGAGGCATGGGAATGCCACCCCTGGCAGCCGCAGGTGGCCCACAATCGCGGCCTGCTTCTCTGGCGAACCGGCAAGATTACCGACCGCGAGTTGATCCACCATCTTCAAGAACTATGCCGCACGAGGCCGCTTGATTGGGAAGCCGCCTACTCGATGGGGCAGGTTCAGTTGGAGCGGGGAGATGTCGAGGCCGCGCTCAAAGCCCTGGAGCAGGCCGTCGGCCTTGGCGGCCGCTTCGAAGTCCAGGCCACTCTCGACGAAGCGCGGAACCTGGTCTCGCTTGCACCCGGTTGCGTACGGGCATTCACCGAACTGCCAACCGGGCCGCTGCACATCTTCTTGAGTTCCGACGACCGCTGGTTGCTGGCCCAGGTCGACGAACAGACCCTCTGCCTGTGCAACGCGCACAGCGGGCAGGTGGCCGCCAGCTTCCGCGCCGCCGGCGGCAACCTCGACGGGGCCGTCAGCGCCGACGGCCGCTGGCAGCTTGTTGGCGAAAACGCCGCCACCGTGCAGCTCTGGGATGCCTCCAGGCGGCGCAAGGTCCGCACGTTCCGCGAGATCGCCTGGGACTCGGCCCGGCGCCTGTCCGCAAGGGATGGAAAATGGGAGGTGTTGCCGACCAAGGACTGTTCGATCGTGATCAAGGAGCCTGCCTCCGGCCAGGTGAGGCAGGTCTTTTGGGGGCACACCGACAAGATCAACGCCGTCTGCCCGAGCGCCGACGGCGAGTGGATTCTCTCCGGCGGCAGCGATCGAACGATCCGCTGCTGGGAGGTGGCTTCCGGGCGATGCCTGCGAACCTTCAAGGCCCACGCCGGGGCCGTCCGCGCCGTGTATCTGGCCAGCGACGGGAGTTGGGCTCTTTCGGCCGGTCTCGACCGCACGCTCAAGCTCTGGAACCTGGAACTGCTGCACGACGAAAGCCGGCGCTTCGTCTCGCCGACCGCCCTCTGCCATATCACCAGCTCCGAAGAAGCCAGCCGGACTCAGAGAGAATTCGTCGAATTGCGGGAAAAGGCCCAGGCCGCCGTTGAAAACGGAGATTTCGAGGAGGCGCTCGAACTGGTCCATCGGGCGCGGGCCCTGCCAGGTTACGAGGTCGACAGGCAGGTCATGGACCTCTGGAACGCGGCCGGCCGCCACTGCCGGCGGAAATATTTCCTCGACGCCTGGTTGATTCGATCCTTCGAAGGGCATGGCAAGGACGTGCATTGTGGAGTCCTCACCCGCGACGCGGGGCGGGCCGTCTCCGCAAGCTGGGATCACACCATCCGCGTTTGGGATGCCGGCACGGGAAACTGCCTTTGGACACTTGGAGGCCACACCGATTCCGTCCGCTCGGTTGCTCTCGATTCTGGCGGGACCCACGCGGTGTCCGGCAGTTGGGACAAGACCCTGCGAGTTTGGGATATCGAAAACGGGCGGTGCCTGCGAACCATCGAGGGGCAGGGCAACTGTATCACTTCCGTCTGCCTGGGCCCCGACGGCCGCCGCGTGCTTGTCGGCGGATGGGATCGGCGGCCGCGGCTCTTGGACCTTGAAACCGGCGAGAGCCTGCAAACCTTCAGCGGACACGGGGGACACGTGACCTCCGTCGCCCTCAGCGCCAACGGATGCTGGGTGCTTTCCGGAAGCGAAGACAAGACCCTCCGGCTCTGGGACGCCGCCAGCGGCGAGTGCCTGCGGACGTTCGAGGGCCATACGGACTGGGTCACCTCCGTTTGCCTGAGCGCCGATGCGCGCTGGGCCCTTTCGGGTTCGAAAGACTGGACGATCCGCCTTTGGGATGTCGCCAGCGGCGCGCTGCGGCAGGTCTGCAAGGGCCACGATGGTCCGGTCAATTCCGTCTGTCTGAGCTCCGACGGCCGCTGGGCCCTTTCGGGCAGCAAGGACAAAACGCTCCGTCTCTGGGAAATTCGGCGAGGAAACTGCCTTCACGTCTTCGAAGGGCATGCCGGCGAGGTCAACTCCGTCTTTATGAGCCCCGACTGCCGCTGGGTCCTGTCCGGAAGCGAGGACTGGGGTTTGCGGCTTTGGGAACTCGACTGGGAATACGACTTCCCGGGCTGGGTGGACTGGGACGAGGCCGCGCGGCCGTTTTTGGAGACCTTTTTGACGTTGCGGGCGCCGAGTGCCGGCCAGGGGCTCGCCGGCGCGGCAGCGCCCGCTTGGACGGACCGGGACTTCGACGAGTTGATCCGCCAACTGGAGGACCACGGGTATGGCTATCTTCGTCCCAGCGGCGTCCGCCGGGTGCTCGAGGCGATGAGCGCCGGCTGGAAAGGTCAACCGACATTGCCTGGCGAGTGTTCGGTGGGTAAACTTAACCAACGCTGAGATTGGCTTTCCCCCCGCGTAAGACGGCGTCCGGATTCTTCGTTCTTCGAATCTTCGTTTCCAGCCTGAGGCGACCATGAACGCCGAAAATGCGGATCGGGGGCAGCCCGATCGCGCTGCGGAAGGGATCAATCTCGAAGCCCTGCTCGCGATCGCTGGCGGCGACCTTGGCCTATTGCGGGAGTTGCTGGGTACGTTCCTCGCGGAGATTCCAGTGCTGATCCGCGCGGTCGGCGAGGCGATCGACCGGCGAAATGGCGAGGCCCTGGAGGAGGCTGCGCACAAGCTCAAGGGCGTCGTGCGTTATCTTCACATGGATCGCGCGTTTGAGCAGGTCCAAAGGCTGGAGTTGTTCGGCCGGCAGGCCGGCAATTGGCGGGAGGCGGAGGTTGTGTTCCAAGACCTGCGGTTGCTGATCGACGGCGCGATCCGCGCCCTGGACGATGTGATGCGCAAGCCCCCGCAGCCCGGCTGAAAACGCCCGGACAACCCGCCGCGGCGTTTCACCCCGCCGGCGATGCCGCGTCCACAGCGTTAGCCCTTTCTCCCTCAACCTTTCGTCATCCCCCGCCATCCCTCGTTGTCAGCAAGGAAGCCCACCCCGGCATGGATGCGTTTGTCCTTTCCGTGTTCGCCGTGGTTTACCTCGGCATGATCGCCGGCAAGATTCCCGGCCTGGCGCTGGATCGGACCGGCGTTGCGCTGCTGGGAGCGATCACTCTGGTCGCCGGCGGGCGGATTTCGCTCGAGGACGCCTGGAGGGCGATCGACGTGCCCACGATCGGTCTGCTGTTGGGGTTGATGGTTGTTTCGGCGCAATTCCGCCTGGGCGGTTTTTACTCCCGTTTCACCCAGCGGATATCCGCGCTGCGGGTGACGCCGGGCGCGCTGTTGGCGCTGGTGATCGCGGCCGCGGCGGCGCTGTCGGCCCTGCTGTCGAACGACATTATCTGCCTGGCGATGGCGCCGATCCTCGCCGACGGTTGCGCCCGGCGGCGGCTCGACCCGGTTCCTTTCCTCCTCGCGCTGGCGTGCGCGGCAAACGTCGGCTCGGCGGCCACCTTGATCGGCAATCCGCAAAACATGCTCATCGGCCAGGTGCTAGAGATCGACTTCAGCCGCTATCTGGCCCAGGCGATCGTGCCGACGTTGGCCGGTCTCGGCGCCGTCTGGCTGGTCATCTGGCGCCGTTACGGGGGCTGCTGGGAGCGGCAAACGGAGATGCCCGATCGAGCCGTGCAGCCTTTCGATGCCTGGCAGACGGCAAAGGGCCTGGGCGTGCTGGCGGCGCTCGTCGCCGCGTTCCTGATCGGGGCCTGGCCTCGGGACGTGCTGGCCTTGGCCGCCGCCGGTGTTCTTCTGATGAACCGGAAGATGGCCACCCGGGCGATGCTCGAACTGGTCGACTGGCAGCTCCTGATCCTGTTTGCCAGCCTGTTCATTATCAATCACTCGATGCAGCAATCGGGCAACCTCAGCCGGATCATCGAGCACGCCAGGTCGGCGGGGTTCGACCCTTCACAGCCCGCCGAACTGTTCGGCGCAAGCGTCGCGCTGTCAAACCTGGTCTCCAACGTTCCGGCCACAATGCTCCTGCTGCCGTCCGCCGTGCATCCGTTGGGCGGACTGATCCTCGCCCTTTCCAGCACGCTGGCGGGCAATCTGCTGATTGTCGGTAGCATCGCAAACATTATCGTCGTCGACCAGGCGTCGCGGTTGGGCCTGTCGATCACGTGGCGCGACCACGCGCGCGTCGGGGGCCCGGTCACGCTCCTGACGCTTGCAATCGCCGCCGCCTGGCTGGCTCTGCTCGTTTGAAGGTGACGCGCAAACCGCCGCGATCAAAACCAAGACCCTCGGCAAAACCGAGGGTCGTTTCTTTCCGGGGCGGCAGGAGAACCGCGCGAGCGGCAGTTCGGAATCACTTCGCCGCCGATGCGGCCGGCGTTTGGCTGGCGGCCTTGGCCTCTTGGTACACGCCCTGGAAAACCCGATTCGCGTACGGATTCGCCGGATCTTCACCCCACGACTGAACCAGCGCCTGATGGTTGCGCACATGCAAATGGTGGTATGGGCGGAAGTAGTAATATCCGTGGAGTGGCGGGAAATACGGAAGTCGCTGGCCCATGTCGCACGTGCTGCCAAGACAGCACGAACCACAGCCGGAGCCGCAGCCGCCGCATCCGGATTGAATGCCACAAGCCCCGTCGGCGCTTTCGCATCCGGCCTGGCACTGCGCGCAGGCTCCGGGCGAATCGCTTGTGGTGGCAATCGACGCCTGGTGGGCCAGCGCCGGACCGGGTGCAACGAATTGAGCTCGCTCGATCACTTGCCCGGTCCCCGCCGCAGCGGCCCCGCCGAGGGCGGCCAAGACAGACAATAACGCGACACTGCAAGTCAAAATGGCTCGCATCAGACTATCCCCCCTGACCACAAGCGAAGTGGGTGAACGGTTTCCGACGTATGCAACGGCATGCTATGGGGTGGCAGGGCAACCTGCCGGATAAGCGCCTTTTGAGAATTATATCGGGTCTTCACAATCTGCCGGTTGACCCATATTTCTGCAACCTGGCACAGCGATCGAAAACCATGCGGCATCCCCCCCAAGCCGGCCGGTCTTACGGAGAATTCGCGTTACGACCGGGAGGACCGGCGTAATTGGATTAATCGTACCAATCCGGGCGACCGATAGATACCGACGGTGGGCGGGGGTATTCAGATTGCATGTCGCGATTGGGCCTCGGCTCATTCTGGTGAGCAAGCGACCAGCAGGGGCTTCGCAGGCGCCAGGAGGGCGCGTGCGAGTTGCTCAACCGACATCATCAAGACACCGGAAAATGAGGTCTGTGCGATGGCACGTCTCAAACGACTGAAGGCAGTCGCTGGGAGCCCGCAATTCGGGGGGGGTTCCGGCCGTTTCTTCGTAATTTACCTGGCCTGTGTGATTGCCGGATCGGCAATTCTTGGCCCGTTCGCCGCCGCGCAGCCGGTTTCGCAACTGTCAATCGCCGCCGGGGAACCGAAGTCGCCGCCGCCCGCGGTCGGCGCATCAAGCGTCTGGCAGGCCAAGGAAGACGCCTTGCTCAGCGGGGTGATCGATACCGGGAAGTCGATGAAGATCGACCCGCGGTTCTCCAAGCTGATCAAGACGAACCGGCCTGTCACGCGCGTTTCGGTCACCAATCCCGAGGTGCTCGAAGTCGTCCAGTTCGGCCCGACGGAGTTCGAGTTGATCGGCGGGCAGACCGGCACGACGACGCTCACGTTCTGGATCGACTGCAACGAGCAGGAGTGCGAGATTCTCCGCTACATTGTCGAGGTGGCCCCGAACGAAGCGGTCGAGGAGCGGCGGGAAATCGAATACGCCGTGCTCGAACGGAAGATCAACGAGCTGTTTCCCGACAGCCTCGTGCAACTGATTCCGGTTGCCGACAAACTGATCATCCGCGGCCAGGCGCGCGACGCCGAGGAAGCCAGCCGGATTCTCGCCATCGTCCGCGGCCAGGCCGGCGACGATGGCGCCGCGTCTGGCCAGGCCAGGATCAACCAAGGCGTCGCCTCGGAGCCGTTTCCCGGCGTGGGTGCTCTGCCACCAGCCAGCGTGATCAATATGCTCCAGGTGCCCGGCGAGATGCAGGTTCTGCTCAAGGTCCGGGTTGCCGAACTGAGCAGGACCGCGTTGCGGGAGATGGGCTCGCAGTTCAACATCAAGGCCTCCGACTTCAGTTTCGACTCGCTCCTCGGACTGACCGGCACCGTGAAGGCCGTGCTCGACACGGATGAAGTCAAGTTCGTCCTCGAGGCGTTGAGCACGAACAGCTATTCGAAGATTCTCGCCGAACCGAACCTGGTCACCTTGAGCGGCCATCCGGCCTACTTCATCGCCGGCGGCGAGTTTGCCGTGCCGGTCGTCGTGGGCGTCGAGGGCGCCGCCGCGGCGACGACCAATTTCAGGGCATTCGGCACGCAGCTTGCCTTCACGCCCACGGTTCTCGACAAGGACCGGATCCGCTTGCACGTGACGCCGTCGATCAGCGATATCAACTCGAAAAACACGGTCGACGGCATCCCCGGCCTCGATACGCGGTCGGTTTCCACCACGGTCGATCTCCGCGAGGGCCAGTGGCTGGCGATCGCCGGCTTGCTACAGGATCAGCAGTCCGGCAGCAAGGCGCGGGTGCCCTTCCTCGGCGACGTGCCGATGCTCGACGCCGTGTTCAGCAACAAGGAGGCGCGCCGCGAAGAGACGGAGCTGATCGTGCTGGTCAGCCCCGAACTGGTGCACCCGCTCGAAGCCGAGGAGGCGCCGCAGATTCTGCCCGGCATGGAAGTCACCGAGCCGGGCGACCTGGCCTTCTTTGTCGGCGGGAGCATCGAGGGCCGTCCCGGCTGCCAGCACCGCAGCACCGTCTGGCCGAATGTCCAGCGGGCGATCCTTCGATCCCACTGCGAAGGGAAGCGCCAGGCGGGATACCAGCAGTGCGAAAGCTACTATATCCAAGGCAGTCACGGGTTCTCGAATTAGGAGAACGTGCCGGGCACGCGCGGCCGCGGCACCGATGCCGGCGCCCGGCCCGCCACGACGGAGTCGGAACCAACCCAGAAATACTCTCACCCGCACGACGGGGTGAATCAAGGAGGTCAAGGTCATGAAGGGGGATCGATATCGAACGGGGCTGCTGATCGTCAGCGCAGGCTTCCTCGTGATTGCCGTGGGATGCCACGGCTGGAACTACCGGGATGCCGCGCCGGCGCCGCTGGGGACGCTCAGCGATCCGATCTGGAAAAACCAGGAGTCCAACGCCGAATACTCGGATTTCGTCATCCACCAGCACGAGTTCACCGGCAACACCGAAGTGCTCAACACGGGCGGGGAAGACCATGTGAAACAGATCGCCGCCAGGCTGCTCGCCGGCCAGGACGCGCTCGTGCTCGTCGAGCGGAGCATGACTTCGCCGAAGCCGGGTACCGAGTACCAGTATCGCGTGCATCCGAACCCGGAACTCGACATGCGGCGGCGCGAAATCGTCGTCCGGTCGCTGTTGGCCATGGGAATCGCCGACGCGGCCGAACGCGTCGTCGTCTCGCCCGCCCTCACGCCGGGCATTACGGCCGATGAGGCCGAATCGGCCTATCGCCAAGGCATCGGCGCGTCGACATGGGCTTCGCCGGGCGGCGGATTCGGCGGCTTCATGTTCGGAGGTGGATTCTTCTAACCGGACAAACCGGGCGGGGGGGGGGGG
>JAMOAF010000771.1 GCA_023621895.1 Planctomycetota bacterium | reverse complement strand
GTCCGCAGCGACCATGCGTGCGACTTCGGCAAATGGCTGATCGCGCTGCCGCTGTCGGACAGGCTTTCCGAACATGCGCAGAAGGTTCGGACCCTGCGCGCGGAGTTTCACGGGTTGGCCGCCGACGTGCTGGAGATGGCACTCGCCGGGCGCAAGGAAGAGGCCAGGGCGGCCATGGCTTTCGGCAGCCGATTCGCGGCTGTGTCGTCGAACCTGACGATGGCCGTGATGGCGTGGAAGGAAGCCGCATCCGGCGGGGTACACCATGAATCGCCTTGAAGACTCCACAACCGCCGGCCCGGCCGCCATCTCCGACTACCCGGTGACTGTGCTTCTGGTCGACGACCAGGCAATCATTGCGGAGGCCGTGCGGCGAATGCTCGCGGGCGAAAGCGACATCCACCTCCACTATTGCAGCGATCCGACCAAGGCCATCGCGATGGCCAACGAGCTCGCCCCCACGGTCATCCTCCAGGACCTGGTCATGCCGGAGATCGATGGCCTGACACTGGTCAAGTTTTTTCGGGCGAATCCGGCCACGCGGGAAGTCCCGATGATCGTGCTTTCGACGAAAGAGGAGCCGATCGTCAAGGCGGAGGCGTTTGCCGTGGGGGCAAACGACTACCTGGTCAAGCTGCCCGACAAGCTGGAGATGATCGCGCGGATCCGCTACCATTCGAAGGGCTACGTCGCCCAGCTCGAGCGCAACGAAGCGTACCGCAAGCTGGCCGAAAGCCAGCAGCAGCTCGCCGAGGAGGTCGCCCAGGCGGCCAAGTACGTCTGCTCGCTCTTGCCGGAGCCGATCCGCGAGGGGCCGGTCCGGGTGGACTGGCGTTTCGTGCCCTCCACGCAGCTTGGCGGCGATTCGTTCGGCTATCACTGGCTCGATGACGAGCATTTCGCCGTGTACCTGCTCGACGTGAGCGGCCACGGCGTGGGGGCGTCGCTGCTGTCGGTTTCCGCCCTGAACATGCTCCGCTCCCAGTCGCTGCCGGGCGCCGATTTCCACAATCCCGCCGAGGTGCTCGAGCGGCTCAACGCCACGTTCGTCATGGAGCAGCACGACAATCGGTATTTCACGATCTGGTACGGGGTTTTTTCCAGGAAGACTCGCCAACTTGCCTACGCGGGTGGAGGCCATCCGCCGGCCCTGTTGCTGGCCGATGGTTCTCCGGCGGCTGCCGCCCCGAGACTCCTCGAATCGCAGAGTCCGCCGATCGGGTGGGATATGGGCTTGCCCTTCGAGACGTCGTCGGTCGCCGTCGCTTCCGGCGCCAGGTTGTTCATTTTCAGCGACGGCGTCTATGAGATCGAGAAGACCGACGGGGAGAATTGGTGCTTCGACGACTTTCGGCAGTTCATGGCGACGATGCCGGCCGGAATTGACGTGATGGACCACCTGCTGGCACACGTCCGGCAATTGCACGGCTCGAACACGCTTGGCGATGACTTCTCGATCCTGGAAGCGACGTTCTGAGATACGGTCCGGTCTAAGGGGGGAACAGCCGCCGGAGACGGACCGATTTGGAGACAAGCACCAAGCACCGATTTACCGCCCTGTTGTTTTGGCTGCTGACCGGGCATTGCAGGTGAACTCCACTATATCGTAGAATCTCCAATTGTTGAGTGTTTGCCGGTCGCGGCGGGCCCCAAAAGCCGGCTGCGCAAGGCTCGGGGGTGAAACACTTTAGCCGCTTTTCCGCTCACTCGCCGCTTTCCGCGGCACGCCGTTTGCCACTCTTGTTTCGGTTTGATCGCGTTCGGTCGAATTGTGCCGGATGGCTTCTACAGAAAGAAAGGGTATCAAGCGATGAGACGAACTGAGGTCCGCTCGTGGTGTTTTGAGCATGCTTGGAGACTCGTCTTTGCCGGCCTGATGGTGGCGCTGGTGGCCGTTCCCCGCGCGGCGCAGGCCCAATTCAAGGAGTTGGCGCAGAGCCTTCCCCGATCGGCGAACTCCATCGTGCTTCTGAACCTGGAAAAGGCGAAGGCCAGCCCGATGGGCATTCGCGAGGGATGGAAGAGCAAGTTTGAGGAGTCCTTTGCCGACGGCGTGATTCGCGTTCCGCCGCAGGCGACTCGGCTTGCGCTGACGGCGCAACTGAATTTCGAGACGATGCGGCCGGCGTGGGAAGCGGCCGCCTTGGAATTGAACCAGCCGCTTTCGATGAGCAGCATCGCCAAGACATATGCTGGGCAGGAAGAGAAGGTGGAGGGCCTGGACGCGGTGTCGCTTCCCAATGGCGCCTACGCGGTTGCGCTTCGCCCGGCGACGCTTGCGGCGGTCGCGCCCGCCACCCGGCAGTTCGTCTCGCGGTGGCTGCGAGAGAACCGCTCCTCGGCGGCTCCCACCCTCTCGCCCTACCTTGAGAGGGCCGCGGGGTACTCGGATCAGGCGGGAAGCGACATCATCATGGCCATCGACCTGTTGGGGGCGTTTAGCTCGGGGCGCGTCCGGCAGTACC
>JAMOAF010000168.1 GCA_023621895.1 Planctomycetota bacterium | reverse complement strand
ATTGGCCGACGCGGTCAGCATGAGCCAGAGCATTCCGCACGGCCAATCCGGTAGCGCCGCCCCACCGACGGCTAACCACAAGATACCGCGACGGGCCGGGAGCCCCGTGCTACGATTCCGGGGACCGACGGACAACCACAAGATACCGCGACGGGCCGGGAGACCCGTGCTACGATTCCGGCGTGAGCCCGGCTAGTATCCGGGTGATGCGGACGGCCGCGCGGCCGTCCCAGAGGTCGGGAATTCGGCGGTGGCCGAATGCGCCGGATTTCACGTTTTCATACGCCGCGAGGATCGCCCGGGTGCTCGTGCCCGCAAGCTGGTTCGAGCCGACCTCGCAGGTGATCGGGCGCTCGGTGTTCTCGCGGATCGTGATGCAGGGCACGCGGAGGATTGTCGATTCCTCCTGCAAGCCGCCCGAATCGGTCAGGATCACTCGGGCGTGCGTATTGAGCTTCAAGAAGTCGAGATACCCGATCGGATCGATCAGGCGCAGGCCCGGCATCGCCGCCACGCGGTTCCCAAAACCGAGCGAGGCGATATTCTTTCGGGTCCGCGGGTGGATCGGGAAAACGATCGGCAGCTCGCGCTGGATCGCGTCGACCGCCTCGAGAATGTTGGAAAACGCCGCGGGCTCGTCGACGTTGCTCGGGCGGTGCAGCGTCATGGTCGCATAGCCGCCGGCCTTCAGGCCCATCTGGTCGAGCACCGTCGATTGCTCGGCCTTGTCGCGGTTCTTGAGCAGGGTGTCGATCATCACGTTGCCGACGAGGTGGATTTTCTCCGGATCGATCCCCTCGCGGCGGAGATTCTCGACGCCCGACCGCTCGGTGCAAAAGAGCAAATCGCTGATCGAATCGGTGAGGATGCGGTTGATCTCCTCCGGCATCGTGCGATCGCCGCTCCGCAGCCCGGCCTCGACGTGGATCAGCTTGATGCCGAGCTTGACCGCCACCAGCCCGCAGGCGATCGTGCTGTTCACGTCGCCGACGACGAGCACCCAGTCGGGCTTGTGCTTGAGGCAAACCGGCTCGAAGGCCCTCATGATCTCGGCGGTCTGGACGGCGTGGCTGCCGCTGCCCACCTCGAGATTCATGTCCGGCTGGGGAATACCCAGCTCGCGGAAGAACAGGTCGCTCATCTTCTCGTCGTAGTGCTGGCCGGTGTGGACCAGCAGCGACTCGATGCCCGGCTGAGCGCGGAGCGCCTCCATGATCGGGGCGATCTTCATGAAATTCGGGCGAGCGCCCGCGACGCAGATAATCTTCACGGACACGGGCTACTCGTCTCCAAAGAACTCGCGGAGCTTGCCGCGAATCCGGTGGCGGCGCTGATAGATTGCCGACTTGGAAAGATGGGCAAGGCCGGGGTCGACTTCGCCCTCGTCGGGCAGCGTCAGGTCCGATTCGAGCAACTCTCGTTCGGCCTCGGTGAGGGTGGCGGCGAACTCGCGCATCACCGAGTCGAAATTCACGGTCGCGCGGCGCATCCGCAGCAGCCGCCTGCCTCCGCGGCATTCGTGGGTCTGCCGCCGCCGCTCCGCGCGGAAGAACCGCAGAATCTCGATCCGCGCCAGCCCTGCAAGAAAGGTGTTCAGCCGCACGTCGCGCGAGCCGTCGAAGGCGGCCAGCAGCCGGAAGTCGTCTCTGACGAGCGTGTACCATACTCGGGCGGCAATCTCATCGACCGTCGCCGCATCGCGCGCGCCCGTGCCCAGCAGCGACTCGATGGTGCGCAGCAGCGGAAAATGGCAGCGGTCGTAGAGCTTTTCCCACGCGCCGTCCTCGCCGGCCAGACAACTGCGCACGAGCAGCTCATCTTCGGCGACACGATGACTGCGGCCGTTGCCCTTGCCGCTCGGGATTGAGTCTGGAGCGGTCACAGCGCAGGCTTCCGCGGCCTCTTGTTCGGTGGATTGAGGGATGGCACGGCTCATATTTGGCTTTCCAACGATGACTCCATTATACGGTCCGGAAATAGCCTGGCTACAGTGTGAAATGGCCGCACAGCCCGAATATCCGGCAGCTCGGCGGGCGGATCACCTCCCGGCTGCCGGGAAATGATGTAACTTGTTGACCGTATGGGCATTAAGACATTGCGGGTTGCCGCAATCGCGGGAGAGACGCTGGGGGGGGGATGGAAAGCGGAAAGCGGAAAGCGGAGGGGGGACCCGCGGTGGAGACGCAACGTCGCGCAAGGGGGGAATGGGAAATGACGAATGTCGAAAAAGCAAATGTCGAAAAAATGACCAAATTTCAAGGTTCAATGACGTAAGAAGGTGACGGGCTGCGGGGCGGCTGGGGAGAGCGGAAAGTGGAGGATTCAGATCGGGCCTTTCCCTGGCTTCCACGCTCCAGTGGTTTCCAAGCTGGAGCTTGGAGCTGAGGTCTAAATCGACCTGCGTGATTCGTAGAAAAAGCGGCTGCTATTCAGATAGCCGCGTGGGCTTGCCCCGCGTTTCGTTACG
>JAMOAF010001154.1 GCA_023621895.1 Planctomycetota bacterium | reverse complement strand
GAGGTCGCCTACTTCGGCAAAACAGAGGGCGTCAACCGCGCGGGCCGCCCGGCCCAGCTCACCTTGACGGCGCGGAATCTCGGCGGCCAGACGGCCGGCGGCGCCAGCGCGCGGCTGGAAGCGCCGCCGGGCATCGAGATTCTCGGCCCGGCAGTCCAAGCCTTGCCCCCGGTTTCGCCCTACCTGCCGAAGAGCGTGAATTGGACAGTCCGCGCCCGCGAGCCCGGCCGGGCGCGGTTCAAGGCGACGCTGGAAATAGAGGGATTTGCGCCGGTCGAGGCGGAGGCGGCCGTCGATTTCACCCCGGCGCCGAAGCTCGAACCGAGCGGCTACGTGCCCGAGCCGCGGCCGGTGCGCGGCCAGGTCGACGTTGGGGCGTTCTACTTTCCCGGCTGGCAAAACGCCGCTCGCTGGGCGCCGATCCTCGATTTCCCCATGCGCAAGCCGGTGCTCGGCTGGTACGACGAGTCGAATCCCGAGTGCGCCGATTGGCAGATCAAGTGGGCCGTTGAGCACGGGGTGACGTTCTTCATGGTCGACTGGTACTGGTCGCAGGGCAGCCGGCAGCTTGACCACTGGCTGCACGACGCGTATGCGAAGTCGCGCTACAAGCGTTTCTTGAAATGGGCCGTGATGTGGGCCAACCACAATCGCCCCGGCACGCACTCGCTGGAAGACTGGCGGCAGGTGACGCAGTACTGGCTCGACCATTACCTGAAGACTGACGAGTATTACCGGATCGACGGCCGACCGGCAGTCTTCATCTGGTCGCCGCAGAATGTTCGCGAGGACCTCGGCGGCAGCGACAAGGCGGCCGAGCTTTACGCCCTCTCGCAAGAGATGGCCCGGCAGGCCGGCCTGCCGGGAATCTACTTCGTGGCCATGAGCAGCCACGACAGCGCCGACCGATGCCGCCAGTTGAAGGCCGAAGGATATGAGGCGTTTACCTCCTACCACGGGTTCCAGCTCGCCGAGCATCAACTCGGCACGCAGTATTTCTCCTTCGAGGAGGTCGTGCGAACAAGCCCCCAGGTCTGGCAGGATTGCGACGAGCGAGCGTCGGGGCTCGACTACTACCCGATCGTCGACACCGGCTGGTCTTCAGAGCCGTGGCACCGGGCCAGCGCCCGGGTGATCTACGGGCGGACGCCGGAGCGGTTCGGGCGGCTTTGCCAGGCGGCCCGGCGGTATGCCGACGAGCGCGGCAAGAGAATCGTCTGTCTCGGGCCGTGGAACGAATGGGGCGAGGGGAGCTATATCGAGCCCTATGCCGAGTATGGCTTCGGCGATCTCGACGCGCTGCGAGCCGCATTCTGCCCGCCGGGCGACTATCCGCCCAACCTGGTTCCCGCCGACGTCGGCCTGGGCCCCTACGATCTGGAGTTTCCGCTGCAAAAGACCGCCTGGGAATTCAACACCAGCGGCGACCTGGAGGGCTGGACGCCCAACGGCGCGGTCCAGGTCAAG
Organism: Planctomycetota bacterium; assembly: GCA_023621895.1. GTDB lineage: Bacteria > Planctomycetota > Planctomycetia > Pirellulales > Thermoguttaceae > JAAYCB01. The sequence goes on along the minus strand of JAMOAF010001154.1, from coordinate 1,001 downwards.
GCGGCCGGCGGCACGCTGCAAGGCGTGACCACGGGCGACGATTCGATTCTCAGCGGGCCGCCGGTCCGCATCGACGCGCGGGAAACCCGCAACCTGGCAATCCGCGTGAAAAGCAGCCGCGCCACCCGCGTGCAGCTCTTCTGGGGCACAACCGTCCTACAGCCGAACGAAACGACGGCGGTCGGGTTCGACGTGCCGGGCGACAACCAGTGGCACGACTACGCGTTGGCCCTCGACAAACAACCGGCCTGGCGAGGCGTGATCGTCTCGCTCCGATTTGACCCGGCGACCCGGGCCGGCGCCGAGTTTGCCGTCGATTTCATCAGGCTCGAATAACCTCCGGAGGAATCTGCGATGCGATATGCGACTTCACTGGCGGCGCTCATCGTTGTTGTCTCCCTGTCGCCCGGCTTTGCGGGCGAATCGCCGGCCGCCCCGGGATCGGCCCTTAAGATCGCCACGTTCCAGGCCGACGTGACGCCGCCGTTGGGCAGTCCGCTCTGCCATGGTTCGGTCGCGCCGGCCAAGGAAATCGTCGACCGGCTCTCGGCGCGGGGAATCGTCCTGATCGGTTCGGGCGAGCCGATCGTGCTCTGTGCCGTTGACTGGGTGGCGATCAGCAACGAGGGGCACGATGCGTTTCGCAAGGCGCTCGCCGAGGCCATCGGCACGCCGCCCGAGCGGGTCGCCGTCCACACGGTTCACCAGCACGACGCACCGGGGGTGGACTTCACGACCGAAGCGATTCTTGCCGCGCACGGGCTCGGCGGTGCGATGTTCGACCCGGAGGTGGCGCGCGAAGCGATCGCGCGCACGGCGGCCGCCGCGCAGCGGTCGCTTACCGGCGCCGTGCCGATCAGCCACGTCGGCTACGGCCGGGGCCGAGTGGCAGAGGTCGCCTCGAATCGGCGGATTCTCGGGCCTGACGGCAAATGCGTGATGACGCGGATGAGCAGTTGCCGCAACGAGGCGGCCAGGGCGGCGCCGGAGGGGACGATCGA
>JAMOAF010000459.1 GCA_023621895.1 Planctomycetota bacterium | reverse complement strand
GTCGCCCCCGCCGAACTTGCCATGCTTGCCCTCTTTGAAGAGGGATTCGAGCGTGACGTAATGGCCGTCGTGCATGTAGGGCGCCGTCCGCCAGCACTCAATCAGCGTGGGCGTGTCGAAATCGTCGCGGCGGTCGTATTTGCCCCGGCTCTTCACGTCGTGCATCTGCTTGTCCGTGTAAAGCGGTTCCGGATGGCACTTGCCGCAGTTGATCCGCTCGCTGAAAAAGATCGCCTTGCCGCGCTTGGCCGACTCGCTGAGCTGGCCGTTGACCAGCGCCGGGCTGGGAACCGGCTTGAGGTTTTTCAGGTACTCGTCGATCGCCTGGGCGTCTTCATCCGGGCGGACGGCGAACTGGATGTGGGTGATGCCGCTGCGAACCGCGGTCTCCGCGTCGGCGCGAATGCCCGAAGCCATCGACGGCGGCGTCTGGTGGGCCAGCAGCATGCTGCGGTTGTTCTTCGGATTGCCCATGCCGTCGTTCATCAGGTCCCAGTTCAGGGCGTCGGTCCGCGCGTCGGGGTGGCAGCTCGCGCAGCTCTGCCAATGCTGGAAGCAAAGCGCCGCGTCGTGGAAGTTGATCTCGCCCCGGCGGGCGAGCGTGAGCTTCGGCCGGGGCGCCAGCTCGATCAGGCTGACGGGATAATCCCGCTCCGAGTCGAGATCGACCACCGCCACCAGGTCGCTGAAGTAGACGGCTATGTAGGCCTTGTTGCCGATCAGCGCCAGCCCGCGGGGGCCGTTCACCCGCTCGCTGTCGGTGACTTCGGCCCAGGGCCCCCCCTTCTGAAGCCCGATCCGGCGGCGGAGGCCGACGAGGAAGGCCAGGTCGTTGGGCACATCGGCCTTGATGATCGACGAATAGGCGCCGCGGCTGTCGTAGCGGCCGGCCGCCTTGGCTTCCTCCTTGGTGGCGGGAATCTCGTCGAGCTTCTTGTGCATTCCGGCCAGGTCGATCACGCTCAGCTCGTGCGTGGCGGCGTGCGTCACGCAGATTCGCGCGCCGTCAGCCGAGACGGCGACGCCCCACGGCATGGCGGCCCCCAGATCGATGTCGTCCAAGAGGACCGTGTTGACCAGCTTCTTCGCCGCCACGTCGATGATGCTCATCGCGTTGGTGTTCATCCAGCCGCGTTCCAGTTGCGTGGTGGGCATCTGGTACCGGGCGAGAATGTGCACGGCGTAGGCGAACTTGCCGTCGGGGGAAACGCAGATTTCGCGGACGCTCGAACTGCCGTTGGGCAGGCGAATTTGCGTCGCCGCAAGGCTGGCCGAATCGATCGCCGTGACTTCCGCGGCCACGTCATAGGAATCGCACGGATCGTTGGGCAGTTGGTTCGTGACGAACACCGTCTTGCCGTCGGGAGAGACCGCACTGCCGATCGGCTCGCGCACGCACTTGACTCGTGCCAGCGTTTTGCCCGAGGCGATCTCGATCACCGAGACGTCGTTGTCGAACCGGTTGCAGACATAAAGCCTCTTGCCGTCGGGGCTGACGACCGGGGCACACGCCGAATGGCCGGCGGCGAACGTACCTTTCACTTCGCCCGAAGCGACATCGATCACCGCCACGCTCCCTTCCGGCCTGGCGCAAGTCACGTAGAGCACTTTGCCTTCGGGGCAGAGAGCCAGTCCGGTCGGCGGAGCGGGGCAGGCAAATCGCCTGGTCACGGCGCCCGAGGCCACGTCGACCACCGCGATATGGCCGGCATCCTCGCAGAGCACCAGGAGCGACTTGCCGTCTTTCGAGGCAACCAGGTCGGACGGGCCTTGGTAGGGAGCCGCCCCGGCGGCGGCGCAAACCGCCGCGGCCAGAAGAACAAGACAGGTGCGGGTCATTTGGGGACTCCTCATTCATCAGGTGACAGAGACTGCATGGGACCGGCAACTGCGGCAGACAATCGACTTGTTGGCACGACGCCTTACTCAAAACCGGCTCAGAGTCGCCGCCGCGAGGCCGCCCTGTAGCGGAGGGATAGCTGAACGGAGCCTCTAGTATACGGACCGCCCAAAGCCGTGTCGACGCGCGGGAAACTATTCTCCCCGGTGGCCTTCGCTGACGCTTCGGGTTGGGAGTGGGCCTCGCTAACGCGTCGGGTTGAAAGGGGCCTCGCTAACGCGTCGGGTTGAAAGGGGCCTCGCTAACGCGTCGGGTTGAAAGGGTCCTCGCTAACGCGTCGGGTTGAAAGGGGCCTCGCTGACGCGTCGGGTTGGGAGTGGGCCTCGCTGACGCGTCGGGTTGAAAGGGGCCTCGCTGACGCGTCGGGTTGGGAGTGCGCCTCGCTGACGCGTCGGGTTAGTAGTGGTCCTCGCTGACGCTTCGGGTTAGGATGGCGGGCGGCCGCACCGGCCTTGGCCCCTGAACCCTGAACCCTGAACCCTGAACCCTGAACCCTGAACCCTGAACCCTGAACCCTGAACCCTGAACCCTGAACCCTGAACCCTGAACCCTGAACCCTGAACCCTGAACC
>JAMOAF010000546.1 GCA_023621895.1 Planctomycetota bacterium | reverse complement strand
AGTTGCGGTTGACGCTCGGATCGATCGCACGGGTGGTGGGTGACGAGCCCACGAAAGAGCCCTCGCCGTAACGGCTGGCAAAAACAACCGGCAATCGCCGTGCGCGACGCCGGTTGCGGCAAATAGCCGGGCGAGTTTTCGAAGATACCTCCTACGCGTTTCGCAGGAACAGCAACTCATGCTCTGGCCGTTGATGACATGCGTCTTTTTCAGCGTTCTGGTTTCACTGGCAGGCCTCGCCGCCTTGGTTGCAGGCCGTGGTAGGGAAAGGCTCCGGCGGCGGCCGGCCCCGTGGCTGGGAGCAGCGGCCATTGCGCTGGCACTCGGCGTGACGGCAGCCAGCCCGATCGCCTCATCCGCTCCGGCGGCGGAGCCCGCCGCTGCCGCCGCGCCGGCCGCCGAGAAGCCGGCCGAGGCCGCAAAGGCCGCGGCAGCCAAGCCGGCCGACAAGGCCGCGGAGCCCACGACGGAGAAGGCCGCGGAGCCCACGACGGAGAAGCCGGGCCCGGCCGCCGAGAAGCCGGCCGCCGAGAAGCCAGCCGAGGCCGCAAAGGCCGCAGCAGCCAAGCCGGCCGACAAGGCCGCGGAGCCCACGACGGAGAAGCCGGGCCCGGCCGCCGAGAAGCCGACCGCCGAGAAGCCGACCGCCGAGAAGCCGACCGCCGAGAAGCCAGCCGGCCGAGGCCGCAAAGGCCGCAGCAGCCAAGCCGGCCGACAAGGCCGCGGAGTCCACGACGGAGAAGCCGGGAGCGGCTGCGGGCGAAAAACCGGCCGAGAAGCCGGCAGAGCCGACGACATCCACGGAGCCCCAGCCGGCCGCCGAAAAACCGGCCGCCGAGGAGGCGCCGGTGGCCCAGATTGGACAGACGACCGTCGAGGAGAAGGAGGTCTCCAAGTTCAACTGGGTCGCGCTGCTGGAGTTCTTCGGCATCCTCGCCGGTTCGATCGTCCTTGGGGCATTGCTTGCCAATGCGATGCGCGTGCCCGAGTTCCAGACGAAGCTGACGATCATCCTTTTCGCGGTAATCGCGGCAACTGTGGTCCTGATCACCGGCTGGCCGCCCAAGCGGGGTATCGACCTGGCCGGCGGCGTGATTTTGATCTATGAGATGGAACCCAAGATCCAGTCGCAAGATAAGGTGTCTTCGTTCGACGGACCTGCCGCCGACGGCGGGGGTTCGACGAGCCTCAGCAAGGAGGACATGGACAAGCTTGTCGCGGCGATCAGCAAGCGGATCAATCCGGGCGGCGTCAAGGAACTGACGATTCGCCCCTTCGGCCGCAACGAGATCGAAATCATCATCCCCGAGGCCGATGAAAGCGAGGTCCAGCGCTACAAGCAGAAGATCACCAGCGCCGGGACGCTCGAGTTCCGCATTCTTGCCAACAACCGCGACCACGCCCAGCTCATTGACGACGCTCGCAAGTCGGATGCCCGCCTGCTCTACATGGTCGACGAGAAGGGCCAGATTGTCCACGACGAAACCGGGGCGCCGCGCCTGCGCGGCTGGTGGGTTCCGCTTGCGGAAGGCAGCGATTTCCCGTCGACGAGCGAAATCGCCTGGCGCCAGCGGGAAGTCGGCGAGCAAAAGGTGCCGGAAGTCCTCGTCGTCAACGATCCGTACAACGTGACGGGCGCTTACCTCGTCCGCGCCGCACCCGGCGTCGACCAGACCGGCCGGCCGAACGTGGAATTCATGTTCAACAGCACTGGCGGCCAGTTGTTCGGCCAGTTGACCGGCGCCAACCTCCCCGACGAAGTCCAGAACTTCTACCGCAAGCTGGGGATCATCCTCGACGGCCGCCTCTCCTCCGCCCCGATCATCAAGAGCCTGATTCGCGAACGGGGCGAGATCAGCGGCAGCTTCACCAAGCAAGAGGTCCGCGACCTGGTCGACGTGCTTAACGCCGGCATGTTGCCGACCACGCTCAAGGAAAAGCCGGTGAGCGAGCTGGCCACCGGCCCGTTGCTCGGGCAGGACACGATCCGCCGCGGCGCGTTATCGAACGTCATCTCCGTGCTCGTCGTGCTGGTCTTCATGGTGCTCTACTACCGCTTTGCCGGCGTCGTGGCCTCCGTGGCGGTGGTCGCCAACCTGGTGCTGATCGTCGCGGTGATGATCCTCATCAAGGCGGCCTTCACCCTGCCCGGACTGGCCGGTCTGGTGCTCACGCTCGGCATGGCCGTCGACGCCAACGTGCTGATTTACGAACGCATCCGCGAAGAATTAGAGCGGCAGGCGACCTTGCGGATGGCAATTCGCAACGGTTTTGCCCGGGCAACCGTGACGATCATCGACTCCAACCTGACGACGGTGGTCACCGCGATCGTGCTCTACATCATCGGCTCCGACCAGGTGAAGGGTTTTGCCGTGACCCTGACCCTGGGCCTGGTCCTGAGCATGTTCACGGCCGTGTTCTGCTCGCACGTCGTCTTCGACATCGCCGAGAAGCGGCGTTGGCTGACGAAGATCAAGATGGCCCGCCTGTCTCTCGGCGCTCCGATCGACTTCATCGGCCATGCCCGCCCGGCGATGATCCTTTCGGCGATCGTGATCCTGATCGGACTGGTCGCCGTCGTTGCCCGCGGCAGAGGTCTGATGGACATCGACTTCACTGGCGGTGTCTCGATCCAGGCCGTCTTCAATCAGGACCAGGACATCGAGGATGTTCGCAACACACTCTCTGCGCGAGACGATGTCTTCGAAGACCTGGCGGTCAGCGAAGTCAACTATCCGGGCGAGCCGCCGCGCCGCCGCTACGTGATCAACACGGCGAGTCCCGATCCCAACGAGAGTGCGGACCAGTTCCTCAACCGAGTCAAAGCCGCGCTCCAGGAGATCTACGGCGACCAGCTCGTTCATCATTCGATGACCATCACGGCGGCCGCGTCCCCCGCCGGCGAGGCCCCGGCTCCCAAGACGCCGCCCGCCGCTGCGGCGACCGGCATGATCCGCAGCGATCTGCCGCCGGACGATCTGCTCGCGGCCGCCGGCGCCCCCTCGCTGCTTCGCCTGGCGGAGGGCGCGGTTTCCGCCGAGCCCGAACCAGCGACCCAGCCGGCCGCTGAAAGCGCCAAGGCCGCGGAGGCCGCGAAGGCCACGAAGGCCGGCAGCGAGCAAAAAGCGAACAGCGAGCCGGCAGCCCCG
>JAMOAF010001112.1 GCA_023621895.1 Planctomycetota bacterium | reverse complement strand
CTGGCGATTGTTGCGGGAGTTGATGTAGGCGGCCCGAAGCGAGTAGCGCGCGGCGATTGCGCCGGCCTGAGAATCGAGGGCAATCGCGCTCGTGTCATCGGGGCCGGACGTGTAGAGCTCGCGGCGCCGCGCGCCGTCGGCGTCCAGGCTTCCCACCTCGACATTCGCCGCCAGCAGCGCGCCGCAGAGCGGTTGGGCCCGATCCGGTCGGCAGACCATCGCGCCGACAAAGGTGTCGCGGGCGCCGCCCCCCTGGACTCCGGCGAAATACCACGAGCCGAACCGCCCGCGAGGCCCGCGGATGTTGCGGTCGACCTTCACGTAGTTGTCCGGCAGCGGCTGTGGTTTGACAGCGTCGCGGTAGAACATTCCGGCGTAGATAGCGAAGTAATCGTCGCCGGTCCCGGTGCGCTCGAGAAGACGATCCGCCAGGTGCTTGTTGTGGGCGTCGCCGGCCAGTCCGGCGATGATCTCCGGCCCGGCGGCGGCGCCGTCCGACCAATAGTGTTCCCACCAGCAATCCGTGTAGTATTCGGGCCGCGCTTCGTCGGAATAGGTGAGCGGGTAGTAATTCACCATCTTTTCGAGCAGGGTGCGGGCGCGCTCGTTCTTGGTGAGCGCAAAGAACCTCGCGATCCAGACGACGTTCAGGTCGTGGTAGCAGGGGATTTCCGTCTCGGGCCCGATGTAGTTGAGGCCGCCGTCGGGCAGGAGGTGGTCTTCGAGGCCCTTGAGCGTGATATCCACACTCTCGCGGTACCTGGCTTCGCCCCACCACTGGTGTGCGAGCGCCATTTCGTACAGGTGGAAGACGTCCTGGTTCGGATACTCGCGTGCGCTCTCGCCCCAGGCGTAGTTCTGTTTCAGCCCCCAGTTCTTGTATTGGAAGTCGGCCATCTCCTTGAGCGGGGCGTTCCAACGGGCCCAGTTCTGCTCGCCCGCGGGCAGCATCCTGAGCCAATAGACCGCATCCATCAGCGGCCCGAGCGCGAAGCGGTCGCTGTTCGGATCGCCGGCGCCCCACTTGCGCGAATAGAACCAACTCCCGTCCTTTTGTTGGTTCAGGCAGTAGTCGACGATTGCCGAGGCATGGCGGATGAGCGTCGCGTCTCCCTTGCGGGGCGAACCGTCCCACGCCGCGGCCCACGCCGCCGCGACAGCCTTTCTGGTGAAGCCCGCAAACTGCCACGGGGAGGTGAGTTCCTCGGGCGCGGGAAGCGTGGGTTCCGGATTAACACTCTTCAGCGAGTCCAGCACGTTGAGGTAGTAGGGGTTGCCGCGCGCCTTGAGGGCCCGTACGTGAGCGATTCGCTCCTGTGCAGCTCTATCGGCGAGGCTGTCGGCGGGTTTATCCGCGGCCCCGCAAGCCACGAGGGGGAGGATTCCCAGCCAGAGGGCGATTGCCGTGCTTAGCGTGTGCACGTTCCCTTCCTTTCCCGGTGCGGGGCCGGGGGGGGCAGTCCCCGGGGAGCGATTCCTTTACCCGGCCCGAATCGGAATTCTGACGACGATCACGATCGTGCCCTTGCTGCGTTGCCAAACCGGTGTCGGAGTTCGAGTCGCTCTGCGCCGGCTGCGATCACGCCTGTTCCCACATCCGGCGGAGGAACGCCATTGACTTCGGAATCTCTTCCTCGCGATTGCCGCGGCAGCCGCACTCAAAGCTGCAATAATCCTGGTAACCGATCAGTTTCAGCCCGCGAAATCCGTCGAGATATCTCGGCTTGTCCTCCTCGGCGTCCTGGCCCGGCAAGACGCGCGTCTTCGAGGCGAGGTGAATGTGGTGCAGGTAGGCGCCGCCCGACAGGAAAGCCCCCATGCAACTGGTTTCTTCGACGGCCATGTGATAGAAGTCGGCCATTAGGCAGATGCCCGGACTACTGCAATCGCGGCAGATCGCCGCCCCGTCGGCCACTTGCCGGAGGAAGAAAGCCTCTTTGCGATTGAGGGGTTCGAGCAACACCCGGGTGCCGGCTTTGGCCGCGTATTCACCGAGGGCCGGCAAGGTGTCGACCACAATCTGGCGGATTTCCTGATTGGTCCGGTCGGTTTCCGAATTGAACGCCGGCACGTGGATCACGCCGGTGCTCTGTAGTTCGGCGGCGGTGTCGATGGCGCGTTTGAACTGAACGACCGCGTCGGCCCGCGCAGCGGCGTCGCGCGAGACCATCGCCCCCTTGACCGAGCCCCAGCACAGGGCGCTGACCTTCAGCTTCGTGTTCCGCAGCGCGGCAAGCAGCTCCTTTTCCTGGCCGATGATGTTGCCGTTTGGCTCCACGGCGTCGAAGCCCGCTTTCTCCATCCACGCCAGCTTCTCGGGCAGCTCTTTGCCGGGAACAAGTCCCAACTGGCTGGAGAGTTTCAGGACCGCCTCGCGAGGCGGCGGGGGAATTTTTGCGGAAGATGCTTGCGCTGCACGGACAATACCGGCGCCGGCCACCGCGGCGGCTGATCCGGCCAGAAATCCACGTCGGCTTATCGTCATCGCTCGTTCTCCTTGGAGTCAGGAATTATCGGGTTAAAACACCGCTTTTTCTCGTTCCTCGCCGCCGGCATCCGCGCGGCTGCCCGTTTCTGTGAATGTAATGGCCACCACTGCCCCTGCCAAGTAGGCGGGAAAGCGGGGCCACCGTTCGCCGGGACGATCCCGGTTCTCGCGGCGAAAAGTGCGGCTGGAGGCCTCGAACACCATCGTTGCCGCGAGATTGTTGGCCAGGTGCGGCTGTGGTAGATTGGGAAGCCGTCAAGACGTGCATTCGCCCCGACGGCAGCGCGGATTCGGCGTGCGAGGGAACGCTCCCTAGCGCGGCGGCAGCGAGCCTGGCGAGGTATGCCGGAAGGCGGCTTGGGGATCGGATGAGAAGAGGCGCGCTCCCGGTGCGAGGGCGCCAAGGGCAGCCATTTTCCAACGATTCAACAGCGGAGACAGGGCCATGAAACGCCATACTACGCGGCGCGGTTTTTTGGCCGGCAACCTGGCGGTCGGGACCGGCCTGCTGATCTGCGGGAGCCGATCGGCTCTCGGCTCCCAGGCCAATGACCGGTTGAACATCGCCTGTATCGGGGTGGCCGGGATGGGCTGGGGAGACCTCGGCAACGTGTCGAGTGAGAACATCGTGGCCCTCTGCGACGTTCATGAGAGCCGAGCGGCGAAGGCCTACGAAGCGCACCCCCAGGCCAAGCGCTATCGGGACTTTCGGCGGATGCTGGACGAAATGGATCGTCAGATCGACGCGGTGGTGGTTGCCACTCCGGACCACACGCACGCGGTTGCCGGCGTGGCGGCGATGAATCGCGGCAAGCATGTCTACTGCGAGAAACCGTTGACGCGCACCGTTCACGAAGCGCGTGTCATGCGTGAAACGGCCGCGAAGCGGAAAGTGGCCACGCAGATGGGCAACCAAGGGTCCGCCTCGGAAGGGCTGCGCCGAGCCGTCGAGTTCGCTTGGGCGGGCACTGTTGGCCCCGTCCGGGAGGCTCACCTCTGGATGGGCAACAGCGACGGGCCGAAGGTCCGTCCCCCGGAGGAACCTCCCACGCCTCCGGACCTGTTTTGGGACCTCTGGCTGGGCCCCGCGCCCTACCGGCCCTACCATCCCTGCTATTGCCCCGCGGTCTGGCGCGGCTGGCGGGCGTTCGGCAGCGGAGGAATGGGAGACATGGGCTGCCACACCGCGAACCTTGTCTTTCGCGGACTGCGCCTGGAGAAGCTCTGGTTTCCGGACCCGAATCGGCCACGTCCGGACCGCGTCGTGATTCGGATCGACGGCGAGGGCTCGGAAGTCGACGAGGAAGGCTATCCCCGCTGGCTCATCGTGCGTTTTGACCTGCCCGCACGGGACGAACTGCCGCCCGTCAGACTAACGCTGTACAGCGGCGGCAAACTCCCGCCGGCAGACGTGCTGCTGGGTGAGCCGATGACGAAGTGGGGCGCCCTGTTGACGGGTTCGCAGGGGAGTATTTTCTCGGACTGCCCTTGGAATACGCGCTACGCCTTGCTGCCCAAGAGCAAGTTCTCCGATGATGCGGGGCCGGACAAGACGTTGCCTCGCGGGCCAGGTCATCATGGCGAATGGATCGAAGCCTGCAAAGGCCGCGGCGAGACATTTTCCAGCTTCGCGATCGGCGGGCCGCTGACGGAATTGATTCAGTTGGCCAATATCGCGGCGACCGTGAACCGGCCGTTTGAATACGACACGCTGAGCGGTGAGATCTTGAACCAGCCTGAAGCGAGCAGACTCTTGCACCGGGAGTACCGAGAAGGTTGGATATTGTGAAATGGCGTGAATCATTAGGAGAAGGTTATGCAATCCCGCCCCCTGTCTGTTTTCCTGCTATTACTGGTTTCGTCCGCGTTCGGCCAGGCGCCGCGGCAGAACGGGGCCGCGGAAAAACCGTCGATGCTGGCTTCCTTCCTCGACGCCGGCCTGCCCGACGAAATTCTCTTCGCCGTTCGCAAGCCGAGCATCGACGGCCACTGGTACGCCAGCATCGCGTATTATTCGACCGACCAGTGCCGCACCACGTTTCCGATGAATTCCGGCGGAAAGCTGTGCATCTATAACGTCAAGACCAGGAAAGTCCGGACGATCTTCGAGGACCCCCAAGGCAACATCCGCGACCCGCAGATTCACTACGACGCTCAGAAACTCGTCTTCGCGTACCTGCCCAAGGGAAAAAAGCATTACAGTCTCTACGAAATCAACATCGATGGCAGCGGCCTGAAGCAGTTGACCGGCGAGGGCGAGGACGTTGTGCCCGGAATGGAGGACTACCAGACTTATTCCCCGCCGGGTTGGGACGATTTCGAGCCCACCTACCTCCCGGACGATCAGATCATCTTTTGTTCGACGCGGGCGAACCGCTATGTCCAATGCTGGATGACGCAGGTGGGCACGCTCTACAAGTGCGACGCCGACGGGAGCAACATCCGCTCGCTGTCGGCCAATATTGAGCACGACAACACGCCGTGGGTGCTTGCCGACGGGCAGGTCGCCTACATGCGCTGGGAATACGTCGACCGGTTTCACATGGGCTATCATCACCTCTGGGCGATGAACCCCGACGGCACCCGCCAGATGATCCTCTATGGCAACCAGATCAACCACGGCACGATTCTGGCCCCCAAGCCGGTTCCGAACAGTCCGAAGCTCGTCGTCACGTGGTCGCCCGGCCACGGCATGCGCGAGCATTACGGCAGGATCGCGCTGGTCGATCCGCGACTCGGGCCGGACGACCCCAAGGGCGTTCAGTACATCAGCAAGGGCAACGTCCACTGCGACCCGTGGGCGTTCAGCGAACACCATTTCCTGGCCGCCAACACGACGGCGATTGAACTACTCAGCAGCGCGGGCGAAACCGAGGTCCTTTACCAGTTGCCGGAAGACCTCGCCAAGGCGGGATACTGGATTGGCGAACCCCGGCCGGTGATGAAGCGCGAGCGGCCGCCGGCGATCGCCGACCAGACCGACCCCTCCGCCGCTTGCGGCACGCTGGCGCTGGCCAACATCTACAAGGGCCGCAAGATGCGGAGTGTCAAGCCGGGCACGGTCAAGTCGCTGCTGATCTACGAGGTCCTGCCCAAGCCGATCAACTATGCCGGGGCGATGTCCGAAATGTCCGCCGGCGGCACCTTTTCCGTCGAACGGCTGATCGGTTCCGTTCCGGTCTCGGAAGACGGCAGCGCGTATTTCAAGCTGCCGGCGCTGCGCACCTTCCTGTTTCTGGCGATGGACGAAAGAGGGCATTGTGTAAAGCGGATGCATTCGTTTACGACCCTGATGCCGGGCGAGAAGACAAGCTGCGTCGGTTGCCATGAACGGCGGACGGAAACACCCAGCGCCGAGGATCGCGACGCGCTCCTCCGGCTGCTGCGGACCCAGCCCGTCGATCCCGAACCGGTCGCCGGCGTGCCGGAGATCTTCGATTTTGCCCGGGATATCCAGCCGATTCTCGACAAGCACTGCCTGGAGTGCCACAACCACGACCGCGAAGAGGGCGGGTTCAACATCTCCGGCCACTGGGGACCGCTCTACCCGATCGGCTATATCCAGATGTCCTGGCGGGAGCTGTTCGGCGACAACCGGGTGATCTTGCCGTATTCCGAGCACAGCAAGAGCAATTTCGAGCCGTACGAGATCGGCACCGGCTCGAGCCGCCTGCTGAAGCTCATCGAGCAAGGGCATGAAGGCGTCAAGATGCCGGAAAATGAGCAGAAGATCATTCGCCACTGGCTCGACGCGGGCGCCAACCACGCGGGCACCTACGCAGTCAACAGCCACGGCACGATCGGCTACTACCTGCACAGCGTCAATGTCCGCAACGACAAGGACTGGCCGGAGACCCGGGCGATGGTGGAAGTCATCAACCGCCGGTGCGACGGGTGCCACGCGCCGACCGAGGCCGAAAAGCAGATCGGCACGTACAAGCTCCCGGCGCACTTCTACGCCCGATACTACCCGCCCGAGCAATTCCAGAAGAACATGTACCTGGCGCACACGATGTCGGAAGACGGCGGCCGGTTCAACCGCCACCTGATCTACAACCTGTCGTTTCCGGAGTTGTCGAAAGCGGCCCGCGCGCCGTTGGCCAAGGAGGCTGGCGGACTGGGCGTCTGCGAGGCGCGCTCGGGCGAAGTGGTGTTCAAGGACAAGACCGACCCGGGGTACCTGGCAATCGTGGCGGCCGTCGCCCGCGGCCGCAAGCACATCCTGGAAGAGAACAACCGCTTCTCGATGATCAATCCCAGTCGAAACAACGGCGAGGACTGCCCGGTGCGGTTCGTTCCCCGCCGCGACTATGTTCGCGAGATGATCCGCTACGGAGTGCTGCCGGTCGACCACGACTTCAATGCGTCCGTCGATCCCTTCGAACTGGACAAGGCCTACTGGAGGACGTTTTGGTACACGCCAAACTGAAATAGGAAAGCGCGCTCGAGGTCCGTATCGACCGCGCCGACCCGAGAGGCGGCGAGGAAATCCGCAAGGGAACCGCCTCAACGGCATTGCGCATTTTGATATTTGGATTTCTGCCTGTATCTCGCTCAACCACCTTCAGATCAAGGAGCATTCTCATGTCCAGAAGACTGCATCCGAGCGCGGCGGATGGCCGCAAGCGAGTATCGCGGCGGCGTTTTCTCGCGGCAACGGGCACGGTCCTTGGCGCCGGCCTGGCCGTTCCCACCATCATTCCCGCTTCGGCCTTGGGCGCGGAGGGCAAGGTTGCTCCCAGCGACCGGATCGGCGTGGCGATGATCGGCCTTGGGCGCCAGGCGCTGGCGTACAACCTGGGGCCGTTCATGAAGGAGCCTGACTCGCAGGTGGTCGCTCTCTGCGAGGTAGACCGCTGGCGTCTTCAAGTGGATAGTCCGGCCGCGGCCCGATGCGCGAAACAGAATGGCTTCACCCTGGACGCGCTGAAGGGCTGCTTCCGCACGACTGATTTCCGCGAGGTCCTCGCCCGCAAGAACGTTGACGCGGTGATGATCACCACGCCCGATCATTGGCACGTGCCCATCGCGCTGGCGGCGGTCAAGGCGGGCAAGGACGTGTGTTGCGAGAAGCCGATCGGTTTGTGCATTGCGCACGGCCGCATTTTGGCCGACGCCGTGGCGAAGTCCAAGTGCGTCTTTCGCACCGACAGCGAGTTCCGCTCAAAGCCGGAGTTCTTCAAGGCGGTCGGCCTGGTCCGGAGCGGGAAGATCGGCCAACTCAAGATGATTCGCTTCGCGGCCCCGGCCTACGATCAGATGTGCCCGCCGCTGCCCATGCAGCCGACGATGCCGGTCCCAGCGGAATTGGACTATGACATGTGGCTGGGACCAGCGCCTTGGGCGCCTTATACCGAACAGCGCGTTCACGCGGCGCGCGACGTGGACGAGACCTACTCGCGGCCCGGCTGGTACGGCAATCGCACGTATTGCGACGGCGGGATCTGCAACTGGGGCCATCATATCGCCGACAACGTTCAGTGGGGAAACAACTCGGAGCACACCGGCCCCGTGGAGATCGAAGGCCACGGCGAGTTTCCGCCTTTGGACTATCTCCACAACGGCATCCAAGGTTGGGAAGTGCACTATCGCTTCGCCGACGGCGTGGAAGCGTTCTACATCAATTCGGACAGGTCGCCGTCCAAGCAGCCGACGGGAATACGGTTCGAGGGGACCGAGGGCTGGGTCAGCGTGGTCCCGTTCCAGAGAGGCGAGGAGGGGCTGGAGGCGGAGCCGAAGTCGCTCTTGACCGCCGAGGTGAAGCCGGAGCAATTCCCGTTCGAGCGGAAACACGAGAAGCGAGATTTCCTCGACTGCGTAAAGACCCGCGGCCGGACCTTGGAGGACGCCGAGGTGGGACATCGGTCGAGCTCGCTCTGCCAGTTGGGATACATCGCCTGCCAGACCGGCAGGAAGCTAAAATGGGACCCGGCGGCCGAGCGATTCGCCGGCGACGACGAGGCCAACCGGCTACTGTGCCTTCCGCCTGGCCGCGCACCGTGGAGCGTGACCTGAGGGTGGCCGTAACAGCGCCGGAAGAACGAGTCCCCTTAACGGAGGAATGCATGATGTGCGAGAACACTCCATCCGACGGGTCTGCCACGAGGAGCGGCGCCACGCGCCGCGACTTTTTCCGCTGCACGTTGGCCGCCGCCGTGACGGGAACGCTTCTGGAAACCGAGGTCACGTTTGCCGCTTCAGCGCCGGCAGGCAAAGCACGGCTTTGGATCGGCGCGGCCTCGGCCGACATCACGCCTCAGCCGCCGGTGGCGCTCACCGGATTCCCGAGCGTTCGCGTCACCAGCAAAATTGAAAGTCGCCTGACGGTCAACGCGCTGGCCTTGGAGTCGCGCGAGGGCGATCGAGTCGTCGACCAGGCGATTCTTGTGTCTTGCGACTTATGCGTCATTCGACCGGGCATCTTGGCGGCATTCCGCCAGCACGTGCGTACGCGCCTGGCCGGATTTGATATCAACAAGTTGTTTCTGGCCGCTACCCATACCCATTCGGCGCCCGTGCTGCTCCAAGACGCGTATGACGAAAAGGACTACGGCGACGCCATGCAGCCGAAGGACTACCTGCCGCTCCTGTACGAGTGGATGGCCGATGCGGTTGTGAAGGCATGGGAAAGCCGGGCCGTGGGGACCGTCGCCTGGGGGCTGGGGCACGCCGTGGTGGGCCACAATCGCCGCCTCGTGTATGCCGATGGCCACGCGGCGATGCTGACCAATGCCAACGATCCCAGCTTCCGCCACGTGGAAGGCTACGAAGATCACGGCGTCCAGATTCTGGCTTTCTATGACGAGACGAAACGGCTTAAGGCCACCGCCATCGCGGTCGCCTGTCCAGCCCAGATGTCGCAAGGCGAGACGGTCGTGAGCGCCGATTTCTGGCACACAACGCGGGAGATGCTCCGCCAGCGATACGGCCAGGAGCTGGGCGTACTGGGCTTCTGCGCTCCGGCGGGGGATCAGTGCCCCCACTTGTCTCTTCGCAAGCAGGGCGAGGCCCGGATGGACCGGCTGCGCGGCCTGACGCGGACCCAAGAGCTGGGCCGCCGGGTCGCCCAGGCGTTTTTCGACGTGGCGGACTTGATGGCCAACGACGTCCATGCGGATGTGCCGCTGGTGCATTTGGTTCGGCGCGTCGATTTGCCCGCACGAATCGTCAGCGAAGCCGAATACGCCGTCGCCAAGAAGGTCTGCGAGGGTATCGACGCCAAGAAGACGCCTGCCAAGTCGGATTACTGGACCCGACGCCTGTACCACTCGGTGGCTGAGCGTTACCTGGCCCAGCAACAGGGCGAGGAGAAGACTTACGAGCTGGAGTTGCACGTGCTGCGGTTGGGCGACGTGGCGATCGCCACCAACCCGTTCGAACTATTTCTCGATTACGGCGTCGAGATCGAAGCCCGCAGCCCGGCCGTGCAGACGTTCTTGATCCAGTTGGCCGCCACCGGCGAGAAGCACGCCTACTATCTGCCGACGCGTCGGGCGGTCGCTGGCGGTGCATTGGATGACAAGCCCTTCACCAACTACAGCGCTACGGTCATGACGAACACGGTAGGCCCGGAGGGCGGGCAGGTGTTGGTCGACCGGATGGTCGAGACGATCCAGGAACTGTGGAAGAAGGAGTAATGCGGGTGTTCCCCGGCGCGATCGGCGCGGGCGGTCCGCGCGCGTGGAATCGCGCTGGGGCAGTTTGACGGTTGCGATCGAGTCACCAGACCTCGGGAGACGGATCATGCGACGGTTGCACGAAATCCTGTTTGTCTTTGCTGTGGCGACGCTTGGAGTCGCGTTGGCTGGCCGGGGAGCGGATCTCTATGTCGGTGTGGCGGAAGCGAACATCACGCATCCGCAGCCGATGGCCCTGTGGGGCCAGATGCACACGCGGATTTCGAAATCCGTCGAGAGCCCGGTCACGGCCCAGGTGGTGGCCCTCGAGTCGCGCGACGGCGACCGCCCGCTCGATTCGGCGATCATGGTCTCCGCCGACATCGTCGGGCTGCCTCACGACGTGCTCGACGGACTGCGGAAACGCGTCGCTGAGCGCCTGCCGGACTTTGATGTGCAGAAGCTTTTTGTGAGCGGCACGCACACCCACACCGGCCCGGTGTTCGAGGAAGGGACCTATCGGATTCCCGAGGAAGGGGTCGTCAAGCCGACCGAGTACGCCCAGTTCTTCGTCGACCGGGTGTCTGAGGCCGTGGCCAGGGCCTGGCAGGATCGCAAGCCTGGCGCCGTGGCGTGGGGCCTGGGGCATGCCGTTGTCGGACAGAACCGCCGCGCGGTCTACGCCGACGGCCGCGCTGTGATGTACGGTCGCACCAACCAGCCCGACTTCCGCGGCATCGAGGGCTACGAAGACCACGCCGTCGAAGTGCTTTTCTTCTTCGACCGCCAGAAGAAGCTTTTGGCTGCGGCGATTAATCTCGCCTGCACGGCGCAGGAGGTCGAGGGCCGTTCGGCGGTCAACGCCGACTTCTTCCACGAAGTCCGCGAGGGATTGCGGGAAAAGCACGGTCGCGACCTGAAGGTCTTGGGCTGGATCGGGGCGGCAGGGGACCAGTCGCCGCATCTGATGTTCCGCCAGCGCGCCGAGGATCGTATGCGCGAGCTGCGCGGCCTCACCCGCTTGGGGGAGATCGCCCGCCGGATCGTGCTGGCCTTCGACGAAGCCTACGACGGCGCGAAAAAGGACGTACGCAACGACGTGGTTCTGGCGCACCGCGTGGCCCGGCTCGATCTTCCGGTCCGCATGGTGACCGACGAGGAAGCCGCGGCGGCCAAGGCGAAGGTTGAATCGCTTTCCAAGGACCCCGCCAACCAGACGCTTGTCGGGTGGCACCAGCAAATCGTCGACCGTCACGCGAACCAGAAAAGCCGCCCGACTCATGAAATCGAAATCCACGTGCTCCGTTTGGGCGACGTGGCGATTGCGACCAATCCCTTCGAGCTGTTCCTCGATTTTGGCGTTCAGATGAAGGCCCGAAGCCCCGCGCTCCAGACGTTCGTCGTGCAGTTGGTCGGAGTCGAGGGGTATCTGCCGACGGCCAGAGCGGTCCGCGGCGGCGGGTACAGCGCCATTGCCGAGAGCAACACGGTGGGCCCGGAGGGCGGCCAGGCGTTGGTCGACCGGACGGTCGAGACGATCCAGGAACTGTGGAAAGAGAACTGAACGGCCTCGCGCAATTGCAGGAGAGATTGCAACCCTGCGACGCGCAGTCCCTTGCGTCGTTGCCGCCGACTGCCATCACCATTCCTTATTGAAGAGCTGGGGCGAGCAGTATGCCGGCGTCGCTTTGGCCCGTTTTTACCCTCCAGAATGAAGGCCCTGCAATGAAGACTCTGAAACTCTCGCTGACCATCTGCCTGCTATCTGTGGCGGCGGAGAGCCTGCCGGCGGAGAAGACGCCTCCGGCGCCGGCTTCACCTGACGCCGCGATCACAACGGCGCGTGCCTCGGCGACGATCGACAAGAGACTCTACTACTGTTACCGATCGTTTTGGCCCGAACTGGAGACGACCGCC
>JAMOAF010000347.1 GCA_023621895.1 Planctomycetota bacterium | reverse complement strand
CGTTTCTCGAAGTCGACGCCCGACTCGACCGTGCCGAGGACTTCGTCGCTGGCGCCGAAGACGCCGCTGAAGAGGCGGAATTTTTCGTCGAGGAGTTCGTAGACGCGCTGGTCGGCGGCGTTGGCTTTGTTGAGGAAGTTGACGACGACAACGTCGAATTTCTGGCCGTAGCGATGGCAGCGGCCGATGCGCTGCTCGATGCGTTGGGGGTTCCAGGGGAGGTCGTAGTTGACCACCAGGTTGCAGAACTGGAGGTTGATGCCCTCGGCGGCGGCCTCGGTGGCGATCATGATGGCCGCCTCGTCGCGGAAGCATTCGACCAGGGCGGCACGCATGTCGGCGGCCGGGGAGCCGGAGACACGGTCGGTGCCGGCGTGCTTCGCCAGCCAGGCCTGATAGATTTCTTTGGACTTCGGGTCGGTGTTCGTGCCGTTGAAGACCATGACCTTGCCGCCGAACTCGGTCTGGTCGAGGATGCGGAAGAGGTACTCCTGGGTGCGGCGGGATTCGGTAAAGATGATGGCCTTTTGTTGGAGGGCGGCGGCGGAGTGGCCCTGTTTGGCCTGGGCGGCGGCGGCGAAGCCGCGGCGAAGGGCGGTCAGGAGGACTTCGCCCTTGGAGTTCTTGACGATGGAGCGGGCGAGGGCGTGAAACTGGCGGAGCTTGGCCATCTCCTGCCGCATTTCGGCTAGTTGCTGGGGGGTGTACTGCGGGCGGTCGGGCTGGCCGGTGCCTTCTTCGTCCGGCTCCCATTCGTCGGCCAGCTGGTCGATGTCTTCCCAGTTGTCGGCGGGAAACAAGGGGACAGTCCCGATTTGTGCGAAGCACCCTTCGGGCCGTTCCGGCAAATGGGGACAGTCTCCTTTTTCCCGCACCTTTTCGGCCCGGGCGGCGGCCGTTTCGAGCTTGGAGGCGAGGCCGCTGAGCGTGTCGGAAATGGCGTAAGTGGATGAAGCCAGGAGTTTTCGCAGGATGAGCGTCATGAGGGAGCGCTGGCTGGCGGGGAGGGCGTAGAGCGTGGGCTGCTGGAGATACTCGGAAACGAGGTCGTAGAGCCGCTGTTCTTCGGGCGTGGGGACGAATTCCTGGACGAGGGCGTGGCGGTTGGTGTACTTGACGTATTCGAGGACCTGTTTGCGGAGGGTCCGCTTGCAGATCGGGCGGAGCCGGTCTTTCAGGTCATTGAAGGCGTTGTCGTTGCTGAGGCGGGTAAAGCGGCTGCGGTAGGTTTTGAGGTCGCCGAAGGTGTAATCGTCGATGATGCTGACCAGCCCGTAGAGTTCGAGGAGCGAGTTCTGGAGCGGCGTGGCGGTGAGGAGGAGTTTGCGGAAGGGGGCGACGGATTGCTTGATGGAGTTGGCGATTTTGTTGGTGGGCTTATAGACGTTGCGGAGGCGGTGGGCTTCGTCGATGACGACGAGGTCCCAGCGGGTCTGGCGGATGTAGGGCTCCATTTTTCGGGCGAACTGATAGGAGCAAATGATGATCGCGTTCTGATGGAAGGGATTGAGGTTGCCGGCTCGGAGGGCGTCGTTGAAGGTGCGGGCTTCCAGGATCGACGAGGGAAGGAAGAACTTGTCGGCGAGTTCCTGGCTCCACTGTTTGCGCAAGTTGGCCGGGACGATGACGAGGATGTGGCGGTGTCGTTCCGCCCAGCTTTGAGCGACGAGCAAGCCCGCTTCGATTGTCTTTCCCAGACCGACCTCGTCGGCGAGGATGGCGCCGCGGGCCAATGGATTACGGAACGCGAAGAGGGCCGCTTCGACCTGGTGCGGGTTGAGGTCGACCTGGGCGTCGGAGAGGACCGCCGTGAGCCGTTCAACGCTATCGGATGCAGAGCGCCGAGTGAGCTGGTGGGCGATGTACTTGGCGTGATACGGAGTGAGTCTCATGGGGTCAGCGCGACGTGGCGGCGGGCGACGATTGATGGCAGCCAGATGTGGCCGTGGCGGCGGCGATTATGAGCGCGGTTGGGAGCGGTCGGATGATCCTCGGACTTGCTGCCCCACTTCCGGGGGAAGGCAGTCGTTATTATCGGTTTATAGTAGTTGTTGTCAACCTGGTAGGGAGAGTCACGCGCCAGATGCTGCGCCTGTTCACCAAGGTGTTCGACGGTTCGCATCTGGGCATGGCTTGCGTCGAATACCACCAGGTCCGCTCTCTGAATATCTTCGCGGACGAGCGGCGACCGCTCGACATCGACGGCGAAGTGAAGGGCACGACGCCGGTTTCGATCCAGACGATTTCGGGCGCCGTGCGGGTGTTCTGGTGAAGAACGCAGCCCCGCGCTGTTCTGGTTCCCAAGCTGGAGCTTGGGAACCAGGAGGCGGCGCCAAGCGCGGGGCAAGCCCACGCGGCTAGCAGTGCGGACCACCGCGGCGGGGCGAGCGCGGGGCAAGCCCACGCGGCTATCAATGCGGACCAACGCGGCGGGGCGAGCGCGGGGCAAGCCCACGCGGCTAGCAGTGCGGACCA
>JAMOAF010000107.1 GCA_023621895.1 Planctomycetota bacterium | reverse complement strand
ACTGGGATTTTTATGCATAACCATAGGTATACAAAGCATACAGATATTCTCTGGATACTTTAGAATCACATGATAAAGGTATTCTTAAACTGGGTACAAAAAACTAAGCCCTCCTAAAAAAGGACATCTAATTATGCCAACAAGGGAGGAGTGAAGCACAAATCGGCGATTTGCGCAAGCGGAAAAAACACAGTTCTGAACCATGTCGTCGAGCTCGTTCATCTCGCCGGCCTTGTTCTGCCGGGACTTCGTCAACGTCGATGTCGCCATTCCGGATGCTTTCAAATTACCTGTTTCACGTTTCCAGCTTCCCCATACCAGCCGATGATCTGGAGGCGGGGGAGTTCGTAGGAGAGCTGGCAGATCGCGGACATCGCCACCGGGGCGAGCGCCGGGGCGAGGATGTCGACGAAGAACGCATATTCCCAGGGCTTGTCCGCAACGGGCTGCGACGAGATGGCCGCGAGGTTGAGGCCGCGGTCGGAAATGACCTCGAGGGCCGCGGAGAGCGCGCCGATGCGGTGCGGCAGGTTCATGATGATGCCGAGGCGCGAGGCGTCCGGCGTCACGACGAGCCGCCGGGCGACGGCGATGAAGCGGGTCTTGTTGCAGTTCGTGTCGCAGATCGACTCGGGCAGCACGGCCAGGCCGTTGATCGCCGCCGCGTCGTCCGAGCAGATCGCGGCGACCGATTTGTCGGCGCGGCGCACGACCTCCTGCGGGGCGTAGGCGGTGTTCTCGAGGGCCTCCGTGTGCCAGTGGCGGTCGCGAATGGCCATGGAGCACTGCGCGAGCGCCTGCGGATGGCTCAGCACCGTCTTGACGTCCTCCAGCGCCGCGCCCGGCAGCACGGCGAGGCGGTGCAGCACCGGCATGTCGATGTAGCGGACGATGAACATGTTCTGCTGCAGCAGGCGGTACACCGTCTCCACGGGGCCGCCGGACGTGTTCGCCATGGGCAGCACGACGGCGTCCATCCGGCCGTCCAGCACTTGGTTGCACGCCTCCGCGAACGACCACGCCGCCACGTGCTCCGCGTTCGGGAAGAGCGCCTTGGCGGCCTTTTCGGAATAGGAGCCGGCCGTGCCGCCGAACGACACCTTGCGCACGAAGTCCAGCGAGCCGTCGGGGCGCGCCGGGAGCACGGCCGTTGCGGTCTGGTGGCGGAGTTGCGGCAGCAGCAGCTCGTACTGGCGCTCGCGCGAGAGGCGCATGACGGTGCGCATGAGCGACTCGGCCGCGCTCTGATGGCCCGGTGCGGCCATCGCGCGAGCCCGCTCGCTGACCTTCGCTTCTCGGCTCGCGTCGTAGACCAGGGAGCCGGAGACGGCCTTTTCGGCCGCGACCTTTTCGGAAAGCTCCATGCGGCGGTTGAAGAGCTTCACGAGCTGCGTGTCGATCTCCGTGATGGAGATGCGCAGCAAGTCCATGCCGCCTGCGGCGGCTTTCGGCTTCGCGGTGCCCGGCGCCGCGCGGAGCTGTTCCTTCACAAGCCGTTCGAGGCCGACGAGGTAGCTGTCGAGCCCCAGCCCGCAGACCTGCCCCACGCAGGCCGGCTGGATGACGGAGATGGCGCGGAAGGGCTCGCGGCGGTGGATGTCCGAGATGTGCACCTCCATCGCGGGGAGCTGCGTCAGCGCCAGCGCATCGAGCAGCGCGTAGCTCGTGTGGGTGTAGGCCCCGGCGTTGATGACAATGCCGTCGGCCGTGCCCATGGCGGCGTGAATGGCCTCCACGAGCGCGCCCTCATGGTTGGACTGGAAGCAGCGCGCCTCGACGCCGAGCGCCTTCGCCTTCGCGGTGAACGCCGCCTCCACGTCCTTCAGCGTGAACGTGCCGTACTGCGCCGGATCGCGCCGGCCGAGCATGGCGAGATTCGGCCCGTTGATCAACAGGACAGTCATCAGGTGCAAATTAGACAAGCCGGATTCCCACACATGGGTAATCGCCGCTAATTCGATGCCAAAGAGATCTGACTCGGCAACATTGCGGAAGCACCCACGATAGCCGATCATCGGGTTGGCTTCCATCCGCTCATAATGCTCACCACCACGCATGCCGCGGTACTCATAAAATCGCCGTTCCACTGCTCGACCTCCTGCGCGGAAATGTCCAGCTTCATCCTCGTCTCCCTGTTGCCGGCGTCCGCTCTTCGCAACGCCATCGCAGCCTTACAACCTTCGCTCGCTGCACGATTCAGCGAACAGTCCCTGCTTCGCCCGGCGCTTCGCATGGGCTGCGTCGGGCATCGTTCGCTCTCCGTTGCTCGGCGGGCGAAAGATGGTCGGGGCGACTGGCGCTCGTTTGAACCGTACCCCCAACTCATCGCGCCCATCGTGACCATTTTCGACGGCCCAACACCGCTTTTCATGGACACCGCCGAGCGCCTCCTGCGCCTCTGATGAACCAGGTTCATCGGGCTGATTACTGCTGTGCCCGGAGTCCATCCCGCAGTTTGTCCACGATCCGATCCCGTAG
>JAMOAF010000803.1 GCA_023621895.1 Planctomycetota bacterium | reverse complement strand
AGTACGCAACTTACGTCCACGCCCTCGGCCATAACAACAATCTCCCAAACCACTTCCGTCCACCTCCCTGGCCGAAGTCTTTGTGCAACAGATGAAGTACGGTGCTAAAATGCACAATAGGACGCCAAAACCCGCTCCCACCTGCGTCGCAATCCCCCCGAAACGCGGCGACTGAACGCGGGCGATGAAGCGGGTCGGAGGAAGAAACGCGAAGGCGCCCCCGCGCGCCGGCGATAGGCTTGCGATCCTCTTGGCGCGGACGTTTGCTTAGAGCTCCACCGATGCGGTATATTGAGGTTTTCGCGTTGGCCATGCCGGACCGGAGAAGAGAATGACGTCAAGAGTCTTGTTGTGCCTGTTGGCGTGCTTGCCTGGGCTTTGTTCTGCGGATACGAGTCTTCCGCAATCGGTTGGCGACGCGCGGGCCGCATTGTTGCGCGACGTCCGAGCGATCGACTCGGGCGGAGTTCCCGGCGTCGTGCTGTGTGTCGGCTCGAACGCCTTTCCCATCGTCGGCGCGAAGTGCGGCCGGGCTGTCCAGCCGGTAGCCGCGGCCAGTTTCTATGGCAAAGGGCGCGTGCTCGCCGTGGGGCACCCCTCCTTCTACACCGAAGAGGGAACGTCCAAGGCCGACACGACCGCCTTCATCAAGAACGCCATCGCGTGGCTCGGCCAGGGCAAGGCAGCCGTGGCGGTCTACAGCAACGCACCCGTCGCAAAAGCCCTGGACGGCATCGGCGGCCTGAACGTCACGGAGATCTCTTCGCTCGAAACGCTCGCCGATTTCCCGGTTCTGGCCGTCTATCCCGACAGCTTGAAACCTGACGAAGTCGAACGGGTTCGCCAGTTCATCGTTTCCGGCGGCGGCTTGCTGGCCTCGGGCATCGGCTGGGGCTGGCAGCAGGTCTCGGGAGGCAAATCCCTCGCCACGGAGAACCTCTTCAACCGCTTGCTCGGCCCGGCCGGCCTGCTCGTCAGCAGCGACATAGCCGACCGCACCGCGGCGGACGGCTACCTGGCGGCCTTCCCCCTGCCGGCGGGCGTAAACGCCGGGGAGGCCGTCCGCCTGGCCGCGGAGGGAAACGTCTCCGACCCGGCGCTCTTGCACCAGATCAACCAGACGCTGTGCGCGGTCAAATCCGTCTTGCCGCCGCACGAGACCAGCCTTTCGCGCTCGCTCGGCGCACTGATGGACTCGCCCGCGGCCGCCCGGCTGCCTTCTCCGGAGCAGCCGCTGAAGGCCGGCGACATCCCCGCGCGCCTGGCGCTGTTGGATCACCAGGCCGCGTGGCGCGCCAAGCCGTTCGACCCGTGGCCCGCTCATCCGGCCGCCGCGGCCTATCCCGGTCTGCCGCCCGCCGGCGCCCCCCGCGATCGCGGGACGTTCGCCATCGATCTGGGCATCCCGCGCTGGCACGGCACGGGACTCTACGCGGTGGCGGGCGAGCCGGTGACCGTCGAACTGCCTGCCGGCGCGGAGAAGCTCGGCCTCAAATTGCGGATCGGCACGACGACCTGCGACAACACGCGCCACGACCAGTGGCGCCGCGCGCCCAAGGTCGATCTTGAGATTCCCTTGAGCGCCGCCAGCGTCACGGTCTCCTCGCCGTTCGGAGGGCTTCTCTACGTGATCGTCCCCGACAAGAAGGTTGAAGCGGCCGGAACGCCGCTCGACGTGACGATCCACAACGCCTGCCGGGCGGCCTGGTTCAAACAGGGCCGCGATACGCCCGCCGCGTGGAGAACCGCGATCCGCAACAGCCCCGCGCCCTGGGCCGAACTCGAAAGCGACAAGGTGATCCTCACGGTTCCATCCAGCACCGTGCAGGGCCTGGACGACCCCTCCCCGCTGCTTGCCTTGTGGGATGAAATTGCCGACCAGGACGCCCGTCTGACCGCGATTCCGACCAAGCGCCGCTCCCCCGAACGGTTCTGCGCCGACGTGCAGTTGTGTGCGGGCTGGATGCATGCGGGCTACCCGATCAT
The DNA here is from genome assembly GCA_023621895.1 of Planctomycetota bacterium. Classification (GTDB taxonomy): domain Bacteria; phylum Planctomycetota; class Planctomycetia; order Pirellulales; family Thermoguttaceae; genus JAAYCB01. Next base: position 496 of record JAMOAF010000803.1, on the reverse strand, counting down.
GATCCCGGCGGCGACCGCCAAGGACCTTGTCAATCTCGACAAGCTACGGACCGAGGGAGACTGGGGATTCTTCCACGAGCTCGGCCACAACCACCAGAACAGCGACTGGACATTCAGTGGCACCAGCGAGGTGACCGTCAACTTCTTCACGCTCTACAACATGGAGCACGTTTGCGGAATCCCGCCGCGCAAAACGCGGATGGGCGAGCCCGGCATCCGCGACGCGGTCCGCAAATGGGTGGCCGGCGGCAAGCGTCACGAAGACTGGTGCCGCGACCCATTTCTGGCGCTGGAGACTTTTGTGCGCCTCCAGCAGGCCTTCGGCTGGAAACCGCTGGAGGAGCTTTTCGCCGAATATCGCACGCTGCCCCAAGCGGAACGGCCGAAGAACGATGCCGCCAAGCGCGATCAATGGGCGGTCCGCCTCTCGCGGATCACCGGCCAGAACATCGCCGCGGTCTTCGACGCTTGGAGCATCCCGCTCTCGGCAGAGGCG
>JAMOAF010000158.1 GCA_023621895.1 Planctomycetota bacterium | reverse complement strand
TCTTGGAGACGTTCGTGGCGTCGCGCCCGAACACGAGCGCCTGGCCGCTTGTGGGAAACAGCAAGCCGAGCAGCAGTTTCATCGTCGTGGTCTTGCCCGAGCCGTTCGGCCCGAGAAGGCCGAAGATCTCACCTCGGCGGATTTCCAGGTCCAGGGCCTTCAATGCCTGAACCTTCTGCCGACCCCAGAAATCCCGGTAAACCTTGGTGAGGTTTCGGGTCTCGATAATTACATCGGAGTTCATGCGTTGCCTCGAGTATCGCGCGACAGACAAGGAGACGTGACGTATTACGTCGCTTCGAGCCGGCTGGTTCGACAAGTTGCAGGAGACTGAACGTGGTCTTACCGAGGGGAATTCCGGCGGTGTCCCGGCCGCTCACCGCCCCAAAACCACCCTTCGGTGGTGGTGCAAGAAGACTCCAGTATAAACTGCGCCGTGGTGGCCTTCAAGAATTGCTGGCGAGCGCCCCAAAATCCCCATAGCCCGGCTCATCGAGGTTGGCCAATCCGCCGCAAGGACTCGGCCGCCGAAAAACGGACAGCCGTGTCCGAGTCGCTCCTGGCGGCCATTTCCAGGGCCGCCGTGGCCTTTTCAGACCCCAAACCGATCTGGCCCAGTGAAATTACCGCCATCTGCCGCACATGGGCGCTCGTGTCGTTGAGCACCGAGGCCAGCGGCTCGACTGCCTCCGGGCTTTTCAGCGCCCCGAGTGCCCTTGCAGCGGCTGCCCGGGCCCCCCAGTCTCCATCCCGATCGGTCAGAACGGCAATCAGCGGCACAGCCGCTTGCTCGTCCCCGATCGAGCCCAAGGCCTCGGCCGACTGCTGGCGAACCTGCCAATGGGGATCGGCAAGCGCATCGATCAGAAATGGCACGGCCGGCGCCCCCGCGCTACCCAGCGCCCCGAGCCGCGAGGCCCCTCGGACACGTTCCACCGCGTCTTCCGAATACAGCAGTTCGACGTCTGCTGCTATTTCGGCCGGCAGACTTGCGGGAATCTCGCGCCTGGACCGTGCATTTCCCTCTATGGTGGGGTTTGTGGTCGAACGGCCGCACCCCGCCCCGGCCCACAGGGTGGCAAGCAAGAGGACGCCCCACCGGCGGGCTGAACACGTCTTGAAAGGACCGTTTGGATGGCACATGCCGGGCATTGACCAACGATTCAGTACGTAGGAAGTGGCATAGCGGCGGAAGCCACTGCGGGCCTCGACGACGATTGCCTCCGATTCAATATGGACTTCTCGTGGGTGTCGAGCAAGCGAGTTGGCTGCCGCTTGGCCTCTCCGGAGACCACGGGCAAGCGTCTCGCTGGGACTCGCCGACTGGAGAGGCTATCGGCCCGTCTCACCAGGGGTCGCTGGTTTTGGGGGCGAACGCGCGCGAGCCGAGAATTCTGTACAATCGGTCAAGAAGGGCCCGAAGCGCAAAAAGCGCAAAGTCGCGGCGGATTGCTCGCCGCGACGGATATCTCTTGCCGAGTTTTCCGCACGAACAGAACCAGCAGCAATGCCGCACCACCCTGACGCCGCGACGCAGCCACTGCTCCACCTCGTGCTCTACGAGCCCGAGATTCCTCAGAACACGGGCGCGGTTGCGCGGACCTGCGTTGCACTCGGGGCCAAGCTCTGGCTTGTCAGGCCGCTCCGTTTCCAGCTTGATAGCAGGCACATGCGCCGCGCGGGCCTCGACTACTGGGAGCACCTCGATTGGGAGGTCGTCGACGATTGGCGGCAACTCCGCGACCGGCTCGGGAGCAGGGGCTTTTGGTATTTCTCGAAGAGCGCTGGGCGGCCTTACACCGAGGCGTGCTATGCGCCCGGCGATGCGCTGGTGTTTGGCGGCGAGTCAGCCGGCCTGCCACCATCGCTCATCGAGAACAACCGGGAGCATTGCCTGCGGATTCCGATCCGCACACCGCCGCGGAGTCTGAATCTCTCGGTCAGCGCAGCGGTGGTTGCGTTTGAAGCCCGCCGCCAGTTCGTCGTCGCCGGGCTGCTGGCGGCCGAATCTTGCGACCCCTAGATGGGGTGGTGCAGAGCGGGCCGCAGGGCGAGGAGCTTACGTCCTCCCCGCCAGTGGGTGGATTGAGCGCGAAGAGCGGGATTCAACTCGATGACCCCGGTCGGTTAGACCCATGTCACGCAGTTTTGCACAAGGCTGCCTCCGTCCGCTCTCAACGCATGGGTGGGGCCAAACTTCGGCTGGGAAGGTCGTTGAGCAAAGCGGTCGCCGGCCCTTCGTGCTCAACAAAACTCTCCCCGGCCCCGAGATCTCCGTAAAGTGCTTTTGTCCATTGCAGCCCAGCCGATTTCTTCCCCGTGAGAATTATCCTGCGGGGAAAGATCAATCCGCACGCCTGGGGAATATCGGCGTATTTAAGGATGTGAAATAGCGCCGTTTCGCATTCGGTTGCCTCGACGGGAGTAATACCGACGTGGCGATCCGGCGCGTCCTCCAATACGACACCGGCAATCTTGCCGTTTACC
>JAMOAF010001069.1 GCA_023621895.1 Planctomycetota bacterium | reverse complement strand
CGACGGGGCTCGGGTCGTCGAATCCGCAATAGAGGGTCGTCGAACCGCCCTCGTCGATGGTGGCCGGATCGGCGTCTAGATCGGTGATCGTGGGGACGGGCTGGCCGACGTGGACCGAGTCGGGGGCATAAGCATAGCGGACGTGGCCCGCGGCGTCGCCGATCGCGCCGAGCACGAAGTAGTCGCCGATCGCGGCGCCGGCCAGGTCGCAGGCGCCGGTTTGCGCTTGTGGCGCCGCGCCGGTCTTCGCCAGGGCTTGGCCCGCCGCGCTGTTGACCAGGATGGCGTTGTCGTTGTAGGGGTTGCGGTCCGGATCGAGGTAGAAGTGGGCGGTGGCGGGGCCGTCGTAGTCCTGGTGGCGGAAATTAACGTCGAACGTGTCGCCCGGGATGAAGTTCCGCTGGGCGGAGGCGATCCGCAGATCGAGGATGTTGGGCCAGACGGCATTGGTCCAGTCGATGGCCACGCGGCTCCCCTCGCCTCCCAGAGCGGTTGCCACGCCCGTAGAGGGCCGCGCTCCCGAAGCGACCCGGCCATAATAATACCCCGTTTCGCCGCGCGGGCCGGGCATCTGCTGGGCCGTGTCGTACCAGGCGGCCAGTTGGGCCGCGGTCAGCTCGACCTCGCCATCGTTGATGTCGCCGGCCGTGTCGATCGTGCCGTGGTACCAGAGATGGACGTCGGAGTGCGCGCCCGGGTAGCCGAGGTTGTCATCCCCGTCGAGGAGTTCTTCGTTGAGCAGAAACTCGTGGGCCCCGGGGACGGTCTGGCCGTCGAAGTCGGTCACGTCCGCGTCGGATCGCCAGTAACTGTCGGCGAAGACCACGTTCTCGGTGACGGCGAAGCTGTTGTCTCCCCAATCGTCGGCGCCGACGGGAAAGTCGATCGGGTGGGTGTCGAGGTAGGTGACCTGGTCGACCCAGACTCCCGCCTGGCCAAAATCTTCCGCCAGGGCGCCGACCGGGGCGGCGCCGCGGCTGTGCCCGATCAAGTGGATCGGCGAGGCGAGCAAATCGGCGCCAAGAGAAGCCAGGCCGGTAAAGAGGTAGTTGGAAACCGCCTCGGCGACGGACTGCGTGGTCGCTTCCCACGGCGTGGCGACGGCCGACCAGTCGAGGCTGACGACTGCTTCGCCACCGAGCGACTTTGCCAGGTCGTAGGTGGCCGCGGTGTCTTCGGCTCCGGGCGCGAACGTGCCGTGGAAGTCCCAGCCCGTGACTTGCACGGCGCCATCCACCTCTTGAACGGTCATTTTGAATTGGGCGACGCTCTCCGCCTGGCCCTCGTAGGCCTCGCCAATCCGTACGGCGACCTCCTCCGCCATTCGGGCGACCCAGGTCGGCAACTGGGGTTCATCTCCGGGCGGTTGGGCCCCGTGCGTGATGAACGTCACGCCGCTGAGCAGCCGGCGATCCTCAAGCGGTTCGCAGAGCAGGCGGCGGCGCTTCGGCCTGCGATCGCGGAGCGGGGACGGCGAGTCGGGATGGAGGATCGAGCTGCGGATGCGTTCGAAGATGAATCGGCGCATGATGCCACACCCTTCGGCGGATGACGGATGACAAAATCGCTGCGGAACCGTTGCGGCGGAGAGAATTCGACGGTTTTGAAACGTGATTATGCGCGCCCGGAACGCTTGCCAGCACGGCAAATTCACGAAGTTTCCGCAAGCGTACGGGCCGCCGGCCAATCCCTGGCAGAGCGACGCCGAGGCGCGCTTCCGCCCGACAGATATGCGCCCCATGTCAACCGGGGCTGCCCCAACGGAGTGCAGCCTCTCGGCACTCCGTGGTCCGGGTCATCATGACCGTGGGAAAAAGGCCTGTCAAGCATCCGGCCGGAAAAAATTGCCCGAAGCGCCCATTTTTCGGGCCGAAAGGGGAGGCTTCGAGCTTTTGGAGTGCGGCGATTCATCGCCGCTTTCCCCCTTTTCGACTGCGGCGACTGAACGCCGTTTTGGATGCGAGGCGGTTTGAGAACGAGGTGCGTCTGGGGAGGAGAAAGCAGTGATGAATCACCGCACTCCAAAAGCTCGGTCGGCGAGCGGGGGGGGGAGGTCTGCTACCGCAGGAAACCGATGAAGAACGAGAAGATTTGCTCGCGGTCGCCGTCTTCCTTGACGATCGGGAAGGCGAAGTCGAGCGCGATCGGCGCCGGGCCCATGGCGGGGATCGTGATCCGCAAGCCGAAGCCGGGGGCGACGCGATAGCGGTCCTGCCAGTTGTCGATGGTCGGTTGGACCGCGCCCGTGTCGCAGAAGACGACGCCCCGCACCATGTCGTTGGCCGTGATCGGGAACATGTATTCGGCCGAGGCCAGCAGGCTGTACTCGCCGCCGACGACGACGCCGCCGACGCGCGGCGAGGCTTCACGGAACCGGAAGCCGCGGATCGTCGAGAAGCCGCCCGCGAAATAGTGCTCGTAAATCGGCGTGTTGTCGCCGGTATAGGAGGTCGTGCCCTTGACGCTGAGCACATGCCGTCCGGAGCC
>JAMOAF010000761.1 GCA_023621895.1 Planctomycetota bacterium | reverse complement strand
GCCCACGCGGCTATCTGAATAAGAAACGAAGCGCGGGGCAAGCCCACGCGGCTATCTGAATAAGAAACGAAGCGCGGGGCAAGCCCACGCGGCTATCTGAATAGCAACTGATCTTCCACGAATCACGCAAGCTCATTTAGCTGAGCAGGAGTTGGAGGTCCTCGGCGGTCAGGCGCTGGATCAGGCTGCCGTCCGAGGAAATAATCGCCTCGGCGAGGTTGCGTTTCGACGCCTGGAGTTGGAGGATTTTTTCCTCGACGGTGTCGCGGGCGATGATCCGGTAGGCGAAGACGGGGCGGGTTTGGCCAATCCGGTGCGCTCGGTCGACCGCCTGGGCCTCGACGGCCGGATTCCACCAGGGATCGAGGATGAACACGTAATCGGCGGCCGTCAGATTCAGACCGTGGCCGCCGGCCTTGAGGCTGATCAGGAACAGGGGGCAGTCGGGGTCTTCCTGGAATCGCCGCACCTTCGCGCCGCGATTGGTGGTGCCGCCGTCGAGGTACTCGTAGACGATGCCGCGCCGGTCGAGATGCTCGCGGACGATCGCCAGGAGGCTGGTGAACTGGGAGAAGACCAGGGCCTTGTGCCCTTCGGCGAGGATTTCGGCAAGCTGCTCGAGCAGCGTATCCAGCTTGGCGCTGGATGCGGCCGCGTGCGTCGGATCGAGCAGTCCGCGGTGGCAGGCGGCCTGGCGGAGTCGCAGGAGGGCCTCGAGGACCTGGATTTTCGATTGGTTCAGGCGTCCGGCGTCGATCTTCTTCTGGAGCGCGTCGCGATAGTACTTTCGGAGTTGGTCGTAGGCCTTCCGCTCCTGGCGGTCCAGCTCGCAGTAGAGCGTTTGCTCGGTTTTTTGGGGCAGTTCGGCGAGGACCTTTTCCTTGGTGCGCCGCAGCAGGAAAGGCGCCAGCGCGGCGCGCAGCAGCTCGACTTTCTCCGGCTCGGCGCGCCCATTCTTCCAACACCTTTGAAACACGGTGGAGCGGCCGAGCATTCCGGGGTTGAGGAATTCGAACAGCGACCAGAGTTCTCCCAAGTGGTTCTCGACGGGCGTGCCGGTCAGCGCCAGGCGGTGCCGGGCATTGAGCAGGCGGGCGGCCTTGGCGGCGAGGGAGTTGGCGTTCTTGATTGCCTGCGACTCGTCGAGGATTGTGTAGTCGAAGGCAATCTCTTTGAGCTTGAGGATGTCGCGGCGGAGCGTCCCGTAGGTCGTCACGAGCACGTCGCCCGGCTGAAGATCATCGAGCAGCGGTTTGCGGAGCAGGCCCGTGTAGTTGCGGATGGTGATTTGCGGCGTGAATCGGGCGGCTTCGTCGATCCAGTTGAAGACCAGGCTCCGCGGCACGACGATCAGCGAGGGTCCGGTCGCCTCGCCGCCCGCTCGGCGCCGTTCGAGGAGTGCGAGCACCTGCACGGTCTTGCCCAATCCCATGTCGTCGGCCAGGCACCCGCCGAGACGGAACGACTGGAGGAAGTGCATCCATCCGAGTCCCTCGCGCTGGTACTGGCGGAGGTTGCCGGAAAAACCTTGCGGCTCGGCTTGCGGCTGGATGCCGGTGAACGATCGGAGTTGATCCCGCAGCTCGGAAAAGGCCTGGTCGACCGATACGTTGTCCTGGGCGGCGAGCAGGGCGTCGAGCAGCGCCGCCTGGGAATTGCGGAACCGGACGCCCTCTCCCTCCAGCGTGCCCAACTCGGCCAGCGCCGCGAACCTGGCGAGCCACTGCTCGGGCAACATGCCTCGCGAACCGTCGCTGAGCCGCACGAAATTCTGGCCCTCCCGAACGGCCCGCAAGAGGTCCGGCAGCGTCGTGAAGATCCCGTCGCCATAGTCGAACTGGCCGTCGAGGTCGAACCAGTCGACGCCGGAAGTCACGCTGCCGCGGAAACAGCCCGGCTGGCGGACGCGGAAGCCCTCCGCCTCGACGAGCCAGCCCTCGCGAGTGAGCGTCAGAGCGATCTCATCGAGCACGTGGGTCGGGATGGCCAGGTCTCCGCCTGGCCCGTTGTAGGTCTGGCTCCAGGGGCGGACATGCCAAGCCGCCAGACGCGCGAGACACTCGGATTCGCGCTCGATGTTGCGGACGGCGAGCCGCTGGTTCTCCTCCTGCAACACGCGCGACCGGCGATCGGCTGCCGGGACAAGAATCCCTTCGTAGTCGAACAGCAGGTCCGCGCGGAGTTCGTACGACGAGCGGGAAGCCTTGGGTTTGTGGATTCTTAAAACCGGCTGGGGCTGGCACGCGATCTCGGGAAGGCGGCAAGGCGGCGGGAGATCGATCTCCGGGATCGTCTCAAACGCGTAGAGTTGCCTGAGGAATTCCCCCTGATCGCCGTAGGGAATGGCAATCTCGTGATGACTCTGGAGCAGGGTGATCCAGGGAGACGCGCCGGCGGCGTCGAACCGGGCCATGCGGTCGTCGAACAAGATCACGCCCGAATTCAGCATGAGGACGGGTTTTTCCAGCGGCACCCGCTCATCGCCCCG
>JAMOAF010001102.1 GCA_023621895.1 Planctomycetota bacterium | reverse complement strand
GGGTCGGCCGCTGAACAAACGCTATACACCCGACTTCATTTGCTTTGAGAAAATCATCTTGGAGATCAAGGCCGTCAAGGAGCTCTGCAACGAGGCGCGTGCACAGGTTCACAACTACCTCCACGCCGCGCGATACCGCCTCGGAATCCTGGTGAATTTCGCTCACCATCCGAAACTCGATTACCAGCGGATCGTGCGCTGACTGCCGCGCGGCGAAGACGTTCCCTGACGGCACGACCTGGCACCCTCACTGCGGGGGATGCTGCTGGTTTGACTCCAAGCCTGGATTCCCCCGCTGGCCGATGTTACGATCGTTCCTGCGGTCCTTTGTGGAAGGTTGCCGCTGAGCCTGAGAACTCGGCCGTTTTCTGCCAACAAGCACCTTGGGACAATCGGGAGACACAAGACATGAAAAGGTGGACATTCATCGTGGGATGCGTGGCTGTGCTGGTCGGCGTTTGGGGACTGGCGTGCCAGGCGGCTGAGGGCCAGCAAGGCGGCAAGCTGCGGATTCTCGTCTTCGGCGCACATCCAGACGACTGCGAGATTCGCTGCGGGGGCGTGGCGAACCTCTGGTCCGCCCGCGGCGACCTGGTCAAGTTCGTCTCCACGACCAATGGCGATATCGGTCACTGGGGCATGGCCGGCGGCCCGCTGGCCATCCGGCGGACCAACGAGGTGCAGGCGGCCGCCGCGGTGCTCGGCATAACCACCGAAGTGCTCGACATCCACGACGGCGAAATCCTGCCGACACTCGAAAATCGCAAGATGTTCACCCGGCTGATTCGCGAGTGGGAGGCCGACATCGTAATCGGGCACCGCCCGAACGATTACCATCCCGACCACCGCTACACTGGCGTTTTGATGCAGGACTCGGCCTACATGGTGACCGTGCCCTTCTTCTGCCCCGACATTCCACCGCTCAAGAAGAACCCCGTGTTTCTCTACAGCGCCGACGGATTCCAGCGGCCGAATCCGTTCCAGGCCGACATCGTCGTGTCGATCGACAGCGTGATCGAGAAGAAAGTCGACGCCCTCGTGCTGATCGAGTCGCAGTTCATCGAGGGGGGCGCCAACGGCTCGGCGGAATCCTCGCCCAAAACGGCCGGCGAAAGGGAGGCCAAGAAGGCGCAGGTCCGCGAGGGCTTCAAGCGGCGATTCGCCGCAACGGCCAACCAATGGCGCGAAAAACTGATCGAACTCTACGGCCAAGACGCCGGCGGCAAAGTGCAATATGCCGAGGCCTTCGAAATCTGCGAGTACGGGCGGAGACCGTCGAAGGAAGAAATCCTGAGATTGTTTCCCATCCAGCCGTAGGACGCGGCGGATTCCCGATCCTGGATTATTCATGAGCCGATCAGAACCGATGCGTAAGCGAGGGTGGCTAACCCGAGTTGGCCTCGCTCACGCGTCGGGTTACAACGGCGTGCGCGACACGTCGAAGAATCGCTGGCAGGCGGAATGCACTCCGTGCTACTGCCAGGGCTCGACGCCGACCCGCGCAGCCCACTGGTCGTAGAGCGAAGCCATCTTGCCAACCACGTCGGGCTCTTTTTCCGCCAGGTTGAAATTCTCCGTCCGATCGGCGTTCATGTCGTACAGCTCCCAGCGGCCGCCGGCGACCGCGACAAGCTTCCACCTGCCATAGCGGACCGCCCGATTGCCTTCGTGCTCGAAGAAGACCGGCCGCATGGGCATCTCCTTGCCCAAGAACGCCGGCAGCAGCGAGACACCCTCGAGCGGCTTGATCCGGTAGCCAGCGTGGATTGAAGGATAGGCGACGCCGGCCACGTCGCAGCAGGTGGCCATGATGTCGATCGCATGGCCGATTTCGCGCGTCAGGTCACCGGTCGCCAGGCTCGGTTGGATCACCTCCGGCCAGCGGACGATCAGCGGGACGGCGATGCCGCCCTCATGGCAATAGCTCTTGTAGAGCCGGAACGGCGTGTTGCTCACGTTCGCCCAGGGCACTCCGTAGCTCTGGTAGGTCTCTTCACCTCCGGGCATCGTCTGCGGATCGTTGCCGACAGAGACGGCCAGCCCCTTGGTGGTTTTCTTCGGGATATGGATCCCCTGCCAATCGGACAGAATCTCCTCGGCGCCGGCGCCGTTGTCGGAGAGGAACATCACCAGCGTATTTCTCTCCCGCCCGATCTGCTTGACCTTCTCCAGGATTGCGCCGACCGCCCGGTCCATCGAATCGACCTGCGCAGCATAAGCTTCCATCCGCCGCTGGTGCCAGGCGCGCAAGGGCGCCTCGGTCCAGGGAAGCACCCGCGGATCGCGCTCGGCGAGCTTCCAATAACGGTGGACGATGCCCATGTCGATCATCCGCTGGTAGCGCTTCTCGCGGAGCTCGTCCCAGCCCATATAGAAGCGGCCCGCGTAGGAATCGAGGATGTTCTTTCGGGCGTGCAGCGGCCAATGGGGGGCCGTGAAGGCTACATAGAGGAAAAGCGGCGCGGCGATTTCCTTCGCCCGGTCGAGCATCGCGGCGGCCTGCTCGCCGATCGCCTCGGTGTAATAGAAATCCGCATTCTCTATCTGTCCGATAAACTCGTTCTCCCGCATCAGGGTCACCGGGTCGAAGTAACTCCCCGCGCCGACGAGCGTGCCGTAGAAGTGATCGAAGCCGCGCTGCCGCGGCCAGGTGTGTTCAGGACCCTGCCGGCCGACGTGGCGAGTCAAGTGCCATTTGCCGACCATGGCCGTCTGGTAGCCAGCCGCGCCGAGCAACTGGGCGATCGTGGCGCACTGGGTGTTCAGATTGCCGCGGTAGCCCGGCAGGCCGAAGTCGATTGTCGTATGCCCGACGCCAGCCTGGTGGGCGTACAGGCCAGTCAGCAGCGACGCGCGGGTCGGGCAGCCGCGCCCGGCGCTGTAGAACTGGGTGAACCGGAGCCCCTCGGTGGCCAAACGGTTCAGATTCGGGGTCATGATCACCTCGGCCCCGTAGCAGCCGAGGTCCGAGAACCCGAGGTCGTCGGCCACGATCAGCAGGATATTGGGCCGCTCTTTGGTGACCACGCCGGCAGCCGGCTGAGCCGGAGCCTGCCCGGCAAGGCCCAAAATCGCCAGGCACATGACCAGTCGCCGCATGGCGAGAGACTCCCTGTTCCGCGTCGTTCCAGCCCGGAGGCCGTACTCCACAGCGGCGCAGGTTACACCCTGCCGGTTCGGGCGGCAAGCCCCGAACAGACGCACCCGATGCCGCCCCGTTCGCTTTATTGAGCAGCGGGGGCTTGCCCCGGCTTTGCCGTGAGCGATTCTTGGCCGATCGGCGTACGTGCCGGAGCCGGCTCGGGCAGTGTGGAACGCCGGTCGTAGTAGTAGGTGTTTTCCTCGGCCACCAGGCGGGTGCCGAGTGGTTTGCAGAAGATTTCGGCGCGGACGACATGATTTCCCGTCGTGTCGGCCCGGGCCTTCACGATCAGCGTTTTTGTCTCTCCCGGACCGATCGAGTCGATCGCGTCGAACACGACTTGCCCCGGTCCGATTTTGTGGTTCGCCCCAGTGGCGGAGGTCGGTTCGATCCCGTTGGAGAAATAGGCCACAACCTCGACCGTTTCAGCAGCCTTGCTCCCGCGATTCTCGACCGTCAGCGTGTACTCGGTCTCCGTGCCGACGGGAATCGGTCCCGAAGGATCAGCCACCTTGAGCGCGAGATCGGCAATCGCGTCGATCTCGACCCCCGCCTCGCCAGCGGCCTGAACGCCGTCCGCCCCGCTGGAGACGACCTTGATCCGGCCGAGCCCTGCCGCTAGCGTGCTGCATTTCACTTCGAGCGTGCGGCTCTGCTGGGGCGCGAGCTGGCCGAGCTGCCAGCGGACTCGACCCTGTTCAGCGGCCACAAGCCCCTCCCGCGTGCCCGACACATAGCCGACCAACTCGGGCAGGGCGGCTTCGAGCGTGACCTCCTCGGCGGCGGCCGTGCCGGGATTGGTTACGACGATCTGGCAGGTGATCTCCTTGCCGACGAACTGGAATCCGGGAACCGCAACCTCAACGGCCAGCGCCGGTTTCAGCACCGCGATTTTTTCGGCCAGATGCGCTCGGGCGCCGCCTTCGGCGGTGGCGTCGACCTCGATTACCAGGTTGCCTTCGTCACGGGGCGTCAATTCAACCTCGACGGTTCGGTCGCCTCCGGCGGGCAGGATACCGATCGCCTGGACGGCCGGCTTCGTCTGCCCGGTGCCCCTTGGCAGCAGGGCAATCTCCACTCCGCGCGCGTCGCCGGTACCGGTGTTCGCTACCTTGAGGTGGTAGACCTGCTTTTTGCCGAAGAGGACTTTTTCCGGCCCCTCGAGCTTGAGAGTCAAATTCGGCTCGAGGACGGTGATCTTCGCGCCGCTGGCCACCGGCGCGTAATGCAGGTTGACGGCCAGGTCGAAGGCCTGGCTCTGGCGCGCCACGAGGTGGAGAACCACGGTCTGGTCTTCCTTGGCCGCCAATCGCCCGACGTTCCAGCGAAAGACGCCTTTCCCGCCGGGAGCCGCCTCGGAAGCGGTCGTTCCTGCGCTGGCCTCGGCCGCAACCAGGTCGGCCCATTCGGGCAGGTCGATGGCCACGTTCAGGTCCTCGGCCGCCACGGCGCCGAGGTTTTCGATCGTGACGTTGAAGATCGACTCGCGACCGACGTCAATTCGCTCCGGCCCGACAGTCTTGACGTTCAGAATCGGGCTTTGGCGAACGAACAGAACCTGAGGCGAAGGTGAGGCTTTTGTGTTTGGCTTAATAAGTGAAGCATTGCCGGTGCCCGGATCAAGAACCCGATCACTGCCGCTCCGGGTGGCAATGCCGGCGGGCTTTGCCGGACTGTTCAAGGTCGGCGGTTCGAGCGCCCTCTCCGGGAGCGGCTCGGCCGGCGGACGGCTGATCCGCTCGGCGATCGGCGGCTCGGCCCCTTGCGGCCGGTTGGCGACCTCTTGCGAAGTCTCTCTAGGCGGGGCAAGGGTTGGTTGCTGCGCCTTGGCTGGTGGAGCAGCCATCGGTCCGTAGACTCGCCGAGGTCTTGCCACGACCTCGACCGGAGGAGAATCCGCTGGCGCATCTTGCTTGTTGGCGCTGGGCGGCTGGCTTGCCGAAAACTGCGAGTCGCGGAACGCCGAGAGCCGCTGATGCATGCGGCTGGACATCACCGGCGTACCGGGCATCGCACGCGGTGGAGCGTCGGCGGGCGACGGCCCGCCGCCCGTGCCGGCAACGATCGGGCCCGTTGCCGCCGCGGTCAGCGGGTGGCCGGTCCCGGCGCTCGAAATCCCGACCGGCGCCGAACTGGCCGCGATCGGTGGCCGCGGGTTTGCGGCCGGCGCCGTCGAGGCCCTTTGGCCCAGGGACGGATAGGACGACTCATCGATCGGGACAATCTCCGGCTCATCCGCCGGCATCAGTCCGCTGGCCTTCAACCGCGATTGGAGAAGATCAAACAAGGTCTGGTTTTCCGACGAACGGTCTGCCGATCCCGGTTGCTGCTGAGCGAGGGCCACTGAGGCTAGTCCGATCGCGATCAAACCTAGAATCGACCCGTGGAAAAAATTGCGACGCATGTCACTTCCCCGTGGTTGCGAAAAGGCTTGTCTCAACACCCCGCATCGGAAGTCCACCCGTTGCCGGAACTCGCCGTGCTGCGTGGGACAAGACTGCCGTCCGTCCAGGTGAGAGCCTGTCCTGCGCAAGGCGTCTGGAAACCCGTCTGACGAGCGCGGCAAGCCCCTTGGCTGGAACAAGAGAGCCAGTTACAGACCATGCTCCCTGCTGGCAGCCTCCTTGATGCCTATCGGTAAAAAGGAATTTCGCGGTTTAACCAAGTTGGTCGATTCGCGAACTTATTCCTTAGCAGCAGCCAGTAGTGGATAACGGGAATGCGCAAGATGCGCAGGTCCGGAGGCAGTGGAAGTTCAGGCGCTTTGGTTCCGGTCGTAATACGAGCTCATCACTCGTATCCGGTGGACCAGGTGGCCCACTCCCCAAGCGACGCCGAGCAGCATCACCGCGAAGATCACGTGGCGGTCGAAGGCCGTGTCAAACTGGGGAAGCTGCTCCTTTCGCCCGATGTAGAAATGGGCGACATGGATGCCGTAAGAGGCCAGCGAGACCAGTGCGATGAACCAGACGAACCGAACCCGCATCCAAAGCCCGGAGGCCACGATCAACAGCGGGTAGCAGACGACCAGGGGGCTCGCCACGCCGTCGGCGATCAGCAGCAGGGCAAACAGGAGCACGGAGTCGAGGCTGCCCCAGAGAAATCGAGCGGGAATCGACCACCTGCCGCTCTTTCTCTTGATCCACTGCTGAAAGACAACGGCGGTCAGCGTCCAGACGCCCATCAACGCCATTATCTTCCAGTGAAAGGCCACGAACCTCGGGTCGCCGGCAGCACCGAAGTAATTGCCCCACTCAACGCAGAAGAAGACCCCCAAGACGCCCAGCCGCGCGGCCAGCGCCGGTTCGCGCCGCCCCCACCGCTTCAGGCGATCGAAGGCACTCGGCGGGCGGACCTGGAGGGGGTCCCCCTTGAGAAATCGGCCGAGCTCCTCGGCCAGGGCGGCGGCCGACGGATAGCGGTCGCCGGGGTCCCGCGCCAGGCACTTCAAACACACCAACTCCAATTCCCGCGGCACCTTGCGGTTCAGCGCGCGAGGCAAGGGAGGCTCGGCCGACAAGACCTTCATCACGGTGTCCAGGGGGGTCTCTTCGCGGAACGGCGGCCGGCCGGTGAGCAGCTCATAGAGAATCGCCCCCAGGCTGTAGACGTCGCTCGCCGGCCCCACCAGGCCGCTGTCGCCGCAAGCCTGCTCCGGCGCCATGTAGCTCGGCGTGCCCACGATCACCCCCGTCGCGGTCGACTGGCAGCCGGCGCGAAACACCTTGGCCAGGCCAAAGTCGGTCACGTGCGGCTCGCGATCCTGGTCGATGAGGATGTTCGACGGCTTGAGGTCGCGATGCACGATGCCTTGCCGGTGGAGATGGTCGACGGCTCGGGCAACGCGCTGGACGAGCCGGGCCGCCTCGGCAAAGCTGATTTCGACCTCCGCCGCGTGCACCGAGAGGCTGGCGCCCTCGATGTATTCCATGGCGAAATAATGTTGCTCGTGGAATTGGCCGACTTCGTGGATGCGGATCACGCCGGGGTGCTCCACCCGGGCGGCCGCCCGGGCCTCTTCGTGGAAGCGGCGAACGTGCTCTTCCGAGGCCAGGTTGCTGTCGAGGATCATCTTCACCGCGACGATGCGATCCAAGTCCTTCTGCCGCGCCTTGTAGACAACCCCCATGCCGCCGCGGCCGAGCTCCTGGAGAATCTCGTAATTGCCGAAATCGCGGGGCAGGCCGAGAACGGTCGAGCCGCAACCCTCGCCGCCGAGTGGTTCGCCGAAACCACCTGGTGCGATACCCTCCAGAACTTCGAGGCAGCGCAGCGCCGAGCGCAGCCCCGGATGCGCCGAGAGAATCTGTTCCCGCTGGGGACTGCCTCCCGCCTGCAACCGCTCGAGATATTCCTCCAAGGCGGCCAGTTCGGCAGCCTCTTCAGGCGATTCGGCCATCGTCATCCTGTTTCGCTTGCGCGCTTGTGGTACCGTGCGCAACCGCACGGCTGTTAGTCGAATTCTACCGGAAATCGGGCTCGCCCGTCAGGCACGGTCCATTCCGGCTCGCGAGGGATACCTTTGGTGGCCGCGCTCCGTCCCGGAAGGGCAAGCTGGCGGATCGCGCGCCGCTGCGTTAACATGGCAGGGCAAGTTATCGCTCCGCGACGGTAAGGATGATTCGATGAAACGCTCGCTGCGGATTGCCGCGCCTTTGCTCTTGGGGTTCCTTTTTGCCGGCGGCTCGGCCGCCGCCGCCGATTCCAATCGCATGCTGGCCGCGCCCACGCCGATGTTCACCGAGTGGCAGGCGCGTTTCGGCGCCGCCCCGCCCGACTTCGACGCGCTGCGGACCCGCGCCGGTCTGCCGCCCCTGCTGGAGTTCTATGACGGCCGACCCGTGCAAACGGCCGACCAGTGGCAGGAGCGGAGAGCCGAGCTGCGGCGGTTGCTGTGCGAATACTTCCTGGGCTCACCCCCCAAGACGATTCCCCGGCGGAAGCAGGCCAAGGTCCTCGCCGAGAAGCGCGAGGGGGCGTCGATCTCGCGACTCGTCGAGCTGGTGTTCGAGACCACGCCCGAGGTGTCGATCACGATCGAGGTCCTCGCGCCCGAGGGCCGCGGGCCGTTTCCGGTGGTCTTCACGCAGACCAACCACCGCCGCTGGGGATTGCTGGCGCTTGCCCGGGGATACCTGGTGTGCGTCTATCCCGGCGCGGACATCGACGACCAATCAGACAAGTTCCTGCCGGTTTACCCCGAGTGCGATTGGGCCCGGCTGCTCCGCCGCGCGTGGACCGGCAGTCGCGCGCTCGATTACGTGCTGACCCTGCCCGAGGCCGACGGGCGGCACGTGGCGATCATGGGCCATTCGCGGAACGGCAAGCAGTCGCTGATCGCGGCCGCCATGGACGAGCGGTTCACCGCGGTGATTTCCAGCAGCTCGGGCGTCGGCGGGGCCGTTCCGTACCGCTTCGGCAGCGAGCGGGCGTTCGACGAGAGCGCCGAGTTCATGACCCGCAACCTCACCACCGGCTCCTGGTTCAGCCAACGCCTGCGGTGGTTTACCGGCCGGGAGAACAAGCTGCCGACGGACAACCACGCGCTCTTGGGCCTGATCGCGCCGCGGCACTGCCTGATCTCCACGGCCTACAACGACGGCTGCGACCAGACCTTCTCCGCCGAGCAGTCGTACCTGGCGGCGCGCGAGGCGTATCGGTTCGCGGGCCGTCCCGAGGCGCTGCGGATCGTCTGGCGCCCCGGCGGGCACGAGACCTGCGCCGAGGTGATCGAGGGCTATCTCGACTGGTGCGATTTTGCCTTTGGCCGGTCGCCGTCGGGCTTGCCCGAAGTGCTGATCCACCAGTTCGACTGGGACGCATGGAGCCGCCGGCCGCAGCCCGCCCCTCCCGCCGGCGACGCCGACGTGCGCCGGCGGATCGCTTGGGGGCTGGGCGAGGAGCCGCCGCGGCAGGCCACCCCCGGCGGCACGTACGGCAGCGCCGCGGCGCACGTTGCGCAGATGCTCGACCGGGGGCAGGAGGATGGCGTCGTGGGTCGGGTGGCCGTCAACTTCGGCGACTACGTGGCCGGCGACCTGTATTACCCCAAGAGCGCCAAGGGGCCGCTGCCGGTGGTCATCTGGCTGCACCCCTACAGTTACAATCTGGGTTACAACGGCGCCTACATGGTGGGGCCGCGGATTCAGCAATTCCTGCCGCGCAACGGCGTGGCCGTGCTGACCTTCGACCAGGTCGGCTTCGGATCGCGCCTCCTCGAAGGCGCCCGCTTCTATCAGCGCTATCCGCGCTGGTCGCGCCTCGGAAAGATGGTCCGCGACGTCCGCGCCGCCGTGGACCTGTTGACCCTGGCCGGCCAAGCCGACGGCGCGCGGCCGCCGGAGGATCGGCTTAAGGGCCTGCCGCCGATCGACGCCAAGCGGATTTGCCTGGTGGGCTATTCGCTGGGCGGCACGGTGGCCCTGCACGCGGCGGCTCTCGACTCGCGGATCGCCGGCGTGGCCTGTTTCGCCGGCTTTACCCCGATGCGAACCGACACCGACGCCAAGCCCACCGGCGGCCTGCGGCGATTCTGGCAGTGGCACGCCCTGCAACCGCAACTGGGCTTGTTTCAGGGTCGGGAGTCGCAATTGCCCTACGATTTCGACGACTTGCTGCGGCTGGTGGCCCCGCGTCCCTGCCTGGTCGTCGCGCCGGAGCATGATCGCGACGCTGACCCGGCCGACGTCGCTCGCTGCATCGAATCGGTTCGTTCCGCCTGGAGCGATCGCGGCGCGGCGGGCAACCTCGCCTACCAAGCCCCGGACGATTACAGCCGCTTCCAGGCCGACCAGCAGCAACAGTTTTTAAAGTGGTTCGAGGCGACCTGGCCCGCCACGGGAAGGGACTGACCGGCTTGGCCAGGTTTTTGCCACAAAGCAGCAAGGTGCGATGCGTTACTCCGGCGCCGCTGGCCGGTTCGATCGTGGGCCATCGTTCCGCGCGCGACCGGCTACTCGCCAGTCCCCGGCCGCTCCGCATCCTCTTCGCCGAGCATCTCCTGCAAACGGCGGATCGCCCGCATCCAGAGCATCTGCACCGCCGGCCGCGAGCGGCCCATCCGCTCGGCGACTTCGGCGAACGGCAGCCGCTCGAGATTCCGCAGCACGACCACCTCCTGGTAGTCGGGCGCCAGTTCGGCCAGCGCGGCGGTGACCCGCAACTGGTCGTCGACCAGCGCGAGTTGCTGGCTGGGCGTGCGGTCGGGGGCGGCCGGCTCGGGCGCGCCGGCGGCCGGTCCCGAAGCGCCCGGATCGCGAAACGGCACCTCGCGACGGACCTGGCGCTTGGCCGTTCCGCGGTAGCGCCGGATGAAGTCCGACACATTGTGGGCGAGAATCTTCCGCAGCCAGGCGAGCCACTCCTGCTCCGACGCGCCGTCGAACCGGTCAAAATCGCGATGCGCTTCGAGCAGGGTCTGCTGAACCAGGTCGGAGGCGTCGACCTTCACTCGCAGCCAGCTCTCGACCTGCGCCCGAGCCGCGAACCCCAGGTAACTGCGGCACAGCTCGAAGAGCCGGTCGCGGCACTCGGCGTCGCCCTGCCGGGCGCGGCGAATCAGCTTGCTGACCACGGGCGGTTCGGCCATTCTTTAGAAGCTCCCCTACGGTGAGAGTGGTTGTTCGCCGGGACCATCCGCCCCCAATCGCTCCACATCAGAATCACGATTCAGCAGCCGCACACCGTGCCCCCCAAACGGCGCCCGGCGGCAGCCGCAGCGCGCGCGGCACGGTTTACTCCGCTTGTTCCCAGTCTAATTCTGGCCGCGGCGCCGGGCAAGCCTGCCGCTACCTCTCCTCGACGATCTCGAACCCCAGCTCCTCGATCATCCGGTAATCGGCCGGCGGCGGCTGGTTCTTGGTCGTCAGGTAGTCGCCGACGAACATCGAATCGGCGGCGAACAGGCCCAGAGGTTGTAAGCACCCCAGGTGCACGTCGCGCCCGGCGGCCATCCGCAGCACCCCCTTGGGATTGGCCAGGCGAAACAGCGCCAGCACCTTGAGGCAGTATCGCGGATCGAGCGGCCGCGGTCGATCCGCCGCGGCCAGCGGCGTCCCCTCGATGGGGAGCCAGAAGTTGATCGGCAGGGCCTCGACCTCCAGCTCGCCCAGCCGCAAGGCCAGTTCGACGACGTCGTCGTCGGATTCGCCCATGCCGATGATCCCGCCGGAGCAGATTTCCATTCCCGCGGCGCGAACCGCCCGCAGCGTGTCCAGCCGGTCCTGGTAGGAGTGCGTGGTGCAAATCTTGGCGTAGTAGCGCTGGCTCGTATTCAAGTTGTGGTTCACGCGGCTGACGCCGGCCGCCTTCAATCGCCGCGCGTGTTCCAGCGTCAGCAAACCCGGCGAAACGCAGATCGAGAGCCGCCACTGTGCCTTGATGCGGCGGACGGTCGCTTCGAGCCGGGCGAGTTCGGCTTCGATCGGGCCGCGCCCCGAGGTCACAATGCAGTAAGTCCCCGCGCCGCGATCAGCGGCAGCCCGGGCGCCGGCCAGGATCTCTTCCTCTTCCAGCAGCGGGTACTTTTGAATCTCGGCCGTCGACCGCCGCGATTGGCTGCAATACCCGCAGTCCTCGCCGCAGCGGCCGCTCTTGGCGTTGATCAGGAAGTTCAGGTGAACGCGGTTGCCGTGGACGGCCCGCCGCACGCGGTAGGCCGCGCCGAGGAGTTCGAGAATCTCGGCGTCGTCAGACCTGAGCACCGCCAACCCCTCCTCGGCCGTAAGCCGCCGGCCAGCCAGCGCCCGCTCGGCCATCGCCTGCCAGCAATTCGACTGCCCGCCGCACGAGTTTTCGACTTGATCGAGAATCGGTTCCATCGCTTCCGCTCCCTCGCAAACAAAACAGGGGTTTTGGCATAATTGTCAGTTAATCGCGAAATCGCGAAAGGGCGAAAACGCGAAATGGGAGTGGATCATGACAACAACATTTTGCATTCTCCATTTCCCGTTGTTCATTTTTCATTCGTATGCGG
>JAMOAF010000217.1 GCA_023621895.1 Planctomycetota bacterium | reverse complement strand
CCGCAAGACATCGACCCACCGAAAACGACCATCGGTGTCATTGCGGAATCGCAAAGCGGCTTGACCGCTGAGCAGGAATCGTTGTTTCGTTCATCGCTCGATGGACTGAAACAGGCCGGTTTTTCCATACTTGAAATGTCCCTGCCCGACTTTTCCCTGTTTGCTCTCGTCCACAGAATTGTCGGTTCCGTGGAGGCCTCGTCCTGCGCGGGGCGTTATGATTCCGTGCGTTACGGACCGCGCGCTGCCGGCGCCAAGAACTGGAACGAAATGTATCTGCTCTCGCGCGGCGCCGCCTTTGGCCCGCTTCTGAAAAGCTACCTGCTGCAAGGCGCTTTGTTCCAGTTTGAACGCTACCAGGCATACGAAAACGCCTGCCGCATCCGCGCGCGGCTCCTCAGGCGAATGCAGCGGCTCACGTCGCAGGCGGACTTCCTGGTGTTTCCGGCAGTCGACGGCGCTGCCAGCGGCGGCGCCGCCCTGCTCGCCGATACGTACGGCCAATTCGCCTCCACGCTATTCGCGAATGTAACCGGCCAGCCCGCACTCTACGTGCCGCCCCCGGCCGGCGCGGCGCAAGCGGGACTCCAACTGGCCGGGGCGAGGCTCAGCGACGGCCGATTGCTTGCGCTGGGCGAACATCTTGTGAATCTGCATCCGCGAGGTAAATAGCCATGGAATTCGAAGCGGTCATCGGACTGGAAATCCATATCGAACTGAATTGCCCAACCAAGTTGTTTTGCGATTGCCCCAATCGTCCCGGTGACGAACCCAATCGGAACACCTGCCCGACGTGCCTCTGGTTTCCCGGCGCCATTCCCCGTTTGAGCCAGGCGGCACTGGAGAAAGCGGCGCTTCTGTGCCTCGGGCTGGGCGCGGAGCTCCAGCCCAGAAGCGCGTTTGATCAAAAGGTGTATTACTATCCCGATCTCCCTAAAGGCTACCAGTTGTCGCAGGCCCATCTCCCGCTTTCACGCGGCGGCGGCATCGATGTTACCGACGAAAACGGCAAATTGAAACGCGTGCGGATTCATCATGTCCACATGGAGGAGGACGTCGCCCGGCTCGTGCATGAAATGGAGGGACGCACGCCGATCAGCCTGGTGGACTTCAACCGCGCCGGCGTGCCGCTGGTGGAGATCGTCACGGAGCCGGATTTCTGCACGCCGCATGAGGCGATGGAGTTTCTGAAGGCGCTCCGCGCGCAGGTCCGCTATGTCGGGTCCTCCGAGTGCAGTATGGAGAACGGCACGATGCGCGTCGACGCCAACATCTCCGTGCGCCCGCGCAGCGCCAGCGAAATGAACACCAAGGTGGAAGTCAAGAACATGAATTCCATCCGCCACGTGGGTGACGCCATCGCGCACGAGATCAGCCGCCAAAGCGCGTGCGTCCAGGCGGGCGAAGCGGTGACTCTCCATACCCGCCTCTGGGACCCGGACAAGAAAGTCACGCTTCCGATGCGCGCCAAGTTCGAGGGCCCCTGCATTCCCGATCCCACGGTGCCGCTCGTTGAACTGTCGCGCGAATGGATCGACAAAATGCGTTCGCGTCTCCCGGAAATGCCCGCCACGAGGGCTGCCCGCTTCGTCGCGCAACACGGGCTGAGCGGCGAAGAGGCAGCCTTCCTGAGTTCCGATCCGGACACCGCCGGCTTCTTCGAGGCGCTGACTGCCGAAGGGATTGCGGCGCGGATGGCCATGCACTGGCTGACCACGCAACTGCTCCCGGCCATGAAAGAACGCCGCCAGGAATTGCACAACTCGCCGGTGACCCCCGCTCGATTTGCCGCGCTGCTCAGGATGCTTTCGCAAGACCAGATCAACGCCAACGCGGCTCGCGATGTGCTTCTGCGCCTGTTTGACGGCGACCAGCCCCCGGAGGCGATCGTTGACGCCTGCGGGTTCCGGCAGGTTTCCGATCCCGCCGCCCTCGGTGCGCTGATCGACAAGGTCTTGGGCGCCGAGGCGGCGGCGGTCGCTGATCTCCGCAATGGCCAAGGGAAAGCCATGGGCTTTCTGATCGGCCAGGTGATGCAGGCATCGGGCGGCAAGGCCAACCCGAAAATCGTCCGGGAATTGCTCGTCAAGAAATTGGCGGCGATTTCCTAAATCGGCCTGCGTGATTCGTGGAAAAAGCGGCTGCTGTTCAGATAGCCGCGTGGGCTTGCCCCGCGCTGCGCTACGTACGGGTTGTGCCGCAGCCCAGGCCGCGCCGTGGGGCAAGCCCACGCGGCTATCACGCTCTCATGAATTCCTCCCGGAATCACGCAAGCTCATCTAGACGGCAAGGCCACCAAGCCCGACGCCATGCGGCGGGGAAATTGTGACGCATCGGCTCAAACCCGCACGAACGATCGGGTCCGGTACATCCAGTAGAGAATCAGCCAGATCACCGTGTAGCGAGCCAGCTCGTGGACCAGGGGCCACCACTGGCCCAGCCACGGCCGCAGGCCGCCCACGAAGACATCGCCGATCTGCCCAAACAGGCCGCCGCCCTGGCCCCCGTCGAAGACCAGCACCGCCATGTAGATGGCGATCGAATTCATGCCGATCACCACGAACGGGAAGGCCCACGCGCGCCACCCCCAAACATCGACGACGAGGTAGAACACCGCCAGGAGCATGATGCCGAGGCCGGTGGCGTAGAGGATGAACGAGCTGGTCTTGATCGACTTGATAATCGGCAGCCAGGGGCTCCACGCCAGACCCAATCCCACACAGGCGGCGCCGGCCAGCAATAACCCGGCAAACTTCAACGCCCGGCCCCAATCGGATCGCAGCCACTGGCACGCCAAGGCGCCCATCAGCAGCATGCACGCGCAGTTCGGCGTGGAGACGATCCTCCCCCATCCATCCCCGCCGTAGAACGGGCCGAGGACCAGCTTGTCCACGTAGCCGACGAGGTTTCCCTCCGGCGTGAGCACGCCCGGGCCGTGGCCGGGCACCGGGATCCAGACGAGGGCCGCCCAGGAACCCAGCAGAAACAGCGCCACCACGGCGGCCTGGCCGAAGGCTCGCGTGTTCAGATACACCATCGCGGCAACGACGTAGCCCAGCGCCAGGGACTCCAGCACGCTGAAGAGAATCCGCAGTTTGTCCAGGTCGTAGGCCAGCAGGTGCCCCTGGCCGATCAGTCCCAGGATGAACAAAAGCGCGGTGCGGGTCCAGACATGGCGATAGAGCGATCCTTTCCCGTCGCCCCGAGCCAACCGCTTGCCGAACGACAGCGGCATCGCCGCGCCGACGATGAAGAAGAAAAGTGGGAGAATCAGGTCGTGGAGCCGAAAACCTTCCCACGGGGCATGGCTCGTCCAACGTTTGGCCAGCTCGAGAAACTCCGGGGAGCCGGTGCCGCGGGCCACCGCCAGCAGGATGGCCGTGCCGCCGGTGAGCCAGAACATGTCGACCCCGCGCAGCGCGTCGAGCGAAACAAGCCGGTCGGCCGCCGGTGAGGAGGCTCGAGACTCCATTGAATATGTTCCCCCTAAAAGGACTGAAGGATCGCCCGCGGGCAGCCAGTCCGCGCCCCAAGGTTGGCGGACCGGCCCGCTGGGGATAGTCTAATCGGCGCTGCCGGGTTTGTGGAGAGCTGAGGGCCGCGCTTTTCCGTCATCTTCCCAAGGACTTCTCCGCGACCTTCCTCGCATCCCACCCGTCCGGTGCGAAATACAGTTCCAGCAGGCGCCCCACAAGCTGACACCCGCGCGCGTTGGCGTGCACCGCGTCCGACATGAACGCGCCGAGCGGCTGTTTCGAGGCCGCCAGAAAACGCGCCCAGGGCTGCGTCAGGTTGATGTACTCCACCCGTTCCTCCAGCGCCATCTTGTACAGCCGGTCACGGTAGCCGGTCCCGTCCGGGTCCGGCTCGGCAGCCGTTTTCGGGTCGTAAGGATCGATTGTCCCCTTCGCCCCGAATACGTCCGTCATCACGATCACCTCCACCTCCGGCAACGCCGCCCGCGTCTGCCGGATCACCGAACGGATCGCCTCCACGTCCCCCCGCTGGCTGATGCCTCCGATCACCAGCAGGTCCGGCGCGTGCCGCACGACGTACTCCTTCAGATGCTCCGGTTCCTGGTAGTACCAGCATCCCGTGCTGCCGCGGACCGAGACGATCTTCTCGATCTTGCTTCCCGGATACGCGCGCTCGATCAGGAGATTGAAACCGGAGCTTTGGATATTGTTGACGATGCTGTCGCCCAGCATCACGATCCGCAGCGTCCCCCCGTCCCGCAACCGCGCGATCGTTTTGGGGATCCATTGCCACCGCGTCTTGGGCGGCGTGTAGCCAAGCGGCTCAAGTTGCAGCAGCAGCGTATCGGCCAACTCGATCGGCTTCAGCTTGCCCATCGGACTGGCGTCGCTCCCGTTGACCGTAAGCCAGCCCACCCGGGCCTGCCGTCCCGTGCTGCCCGGCGGAACCGCCTCGGCCACGCGCAGCCGCACCGTGTGCGTCGTGTTGGCAAGCCGATCCGCGAACATGCGGTGGAAGAGGTGGTAGCCGCGGTCCTTCGCCGCGCGGTCAAACACCTCGATCGCCCGCCACGGCCCGCCATCGATGGAGAACTCCAGGTCCCCCGCATCGGCACCGGTCACGCCATACACGCCGACCGCCGTCCCCGTGAAGTCCGCCGACATCACCGCGCCCGGCTTGGAGCACGTGGCCACGTGAAAGACCTGTTCCACCGGACTCGACTGCCATCCCAGCCACCCGTCCGCATCCAGTCGGCCTCGATCATAGTTCACCAGCGTGGCCCGGTCCCAGATTCCCTCCGACATCGGCTTGGGGCACGGATGCCGCACCGGTTGGCCGGCCGGCTGCCCCGCGCACTGCGCCAGAAAGCCCCCCAAGTTTTCCTCCAACAGCGCGCCCTGCTGCTTCTTCGTCCCCTGCCAATCGGTCTTCAGCGACGCCGCCTTGGCGAGATTCACGCTCGGAATTCCGTAATGCGATGCGATCGCCTCATGCAGCTTGATCACCTCGGGCGTCCTGCCCGCCCGGTAATCCGCCACGAAGCGCTCATCCGGCTGATACAGCATCACCATGTCGCGCGCCGGGTTTCGCTTCCGCGTCCCGTAGATCATCCCTTCCAGCGCAGCCTGGACCTGCTGCACCGGCATCCCGGTATCGTCCACCGCGAGGTCGAACACCGTGATTGCCACGAACGGGTAAAGCTCCTCGCCGCTGACCGCCGCGCTCGACGACATCGACCGGAACGTCTCGATGATCGAGGAGCAGTTGTCCGGATACGCACGGTTCCACGCGCAGAAGGCGCGGACCCCCTTCGCCCCGGGGATCACCTTCTTCACGATTCCCGGCAACTGGTCGCGCGTGCCGCCGGGCGCGTTGCCCGCCGCGGTGCCGATGTAGAAGACGGACCCCTCCTGCTCGTGCGTCCAGATCCGGCAGGCGTTCGGCAAGCCGCCGCGCGGCGCACACGCCCCTTCGTCCGCGACCGCGGCAGGGCACGCGGCCGACAACAACAGAATCCATGCGAGCTTCATCATTGCCTCCTTTTCGGTCCGCCGCTTGCCGCCGGCGCGCGATTGGGTTACTTCTTCTTCCTCGCCGGCACGAAATCGAGCAAGCTCCGGTCCGTGAGCACCCCAGGCCCGTCGTACACCGGCACATCTTTGAACACGACCGTTTCGCCCTCCACCGCCATCTGCTCCGGCCCGATTGCGTAGATGTTGCCGGTAACCAGGTCCACCCACACCGGCTCCTTCAGCCGGCCGCCCTTGATCGTCACCTGCACCGTCTCGATCTCCGAGGCGTTGGACGGAATCTCCGTACCGTCCCACAACGTCACCACGTCCAGCCCGCTCTTCTTGTCGCGGAAGGCGAACCACGTCAGCTCTTTCCCCGTTCCGGCGATTGCCAGGGCATGATCCGGCGCCCGCTCCAGCGCGCCGTTGAACACGGTCACCACGTTCTGGACCGTGTAGTACGCCGTCTTCACCTTGATGATCGAGTTGTCGGGATTCGTCTTCAGCAGCCCGTAACGCGAGATGAAGTCTTTATGGTAGCCCAGGTCCGAGATCGTGAATACCGAGGACTCGACGCCGTGGCCGATGTCGCACAGCATCCGCCGTGCATTCCATTTGGCGTGCGAGTACTCGGTCCAGTCGATCCCGGAGAGCGCGAATTGCACCTCCTCGGACGCGCACCCGGCCTCGCCCTGCCAGGCCTTGATGTTCGGCGCCACTTCCGCCAGCATCGCGCACAACTCCGCCATCCGCTCGTTCAGGCGGTCGGGGTTCCCGCTGTAACCGTGATAGATCGCCCAGTGGAACAGGTCCAGCTTGCCCTGCGACTTGATCATCTCCAGCATGGTCTTGATTGCCTCCACCGGCAGGCCGGCGAGCACCATCGCGCCGATCTTCGCTTCCGGATCGATCCGCTTGATGATCTCCGCCGTGCGGATGTTGTTGGCGACAATCTTTTCCAGCGTGTTTTCCTTGCGCAGGTTCGGCTCATTGTACATCATCCATTCTTTCACGCCCTTGGGCGCGTAATGCCGCACCATCGCCTCGACCCACCGGTCCCACGCCGCCAGCGTCTCCTCGCCGGCCGGCAACAGGCCTCCGGGCCCCAAGGCGGCTTGCGGGTCGTAGAGCCTGTTCCCATACGAGGTTTCGAGGCACACCTCCAACCCCAGTGAAATCGCGTCGTCCACGATGCGGTCGAGCCATGCGAAGTCGTATTCCCCCTTCTTCGTCTCCGTCCGGTTCCAGCCGCCCTGGAGCCGGATTCGCTTGATGCCCAGCGGCGCCAGGTAGCCCCGGTACGCGCTCCAGTTCGCCAGGTCGCGGTCCAGCGTCTCGCATCCCAGCGACCACATCGGGGTCTCCAGTTGACCCACGGGCTTCGGGATCAGCGTGCCGATTCGCTCTAGCGCCGGCTTCAGCGCCGACTGCACGCGGGTCGGCGTCTGGTCCAAGAGCGGCACCGTCACCGCCGGTTCCCGCTGCATGTCGGAGAAGAACCGCACCGGCCGCAGGAACTGTTCTCGATGCAGCGCCTCGGGCGTCAATCGCACCTCGTCCAGCCACCCGTCCAATCCGCGCCCGATCACCAGGTCGCTCTCATCGTAGACCAGCGCCGACGCCACCTTCCCCCCGCCGCACCGCTGGTAGTCCAGATAGAGCGAAGCCTGTTGCGTCTGCCCGTCATACGTGAGAGCCGCGTGGTGCCAAGCGCCGTCGTCCGCAATCCGTGCCCCGCCGAGACACTGGTTGAACTGCCCGACGCGCTCCGCGCCCTCGCCGCGCTCGGTATCGAACCGCGCGCCGAGGGCCCCCCCGGGCGTGATCGAGAGCGACCAGCTCGCGCCCGTCTGCCCGTTGCGGCGCTTGCTTGCGATCAGCGCGTGGCGCGGCACATGCGCCGCGATCTTGACGAATGCCTCGACCGTGAAGCTTTCCGGCCTTGCCGCCGGATCACCGCCCGGCACCACCACCTCAGCGCCCACCGGCGCGCCGCCGGGCGGCGCATCCTCAGGCGCTCTGAATCGCAGCGACGCACCGTTGCCGGTCACAACCGGCTTCCCCGTCAGGCCATCCCAAAGCTCCTTGTGCAACGCCTCGCCGTCATAGACCGGCGGCGAACCCTGGCCGGATACGCCCGCTTTTCCGGCCATCGCCGCCCCGTTCACGTCCGAGGCCACAACGGCCGCTGCCTCGCCCGGCTGCCCGCCTTCGAATCGCCAGAACCCCGCCGGTTCCGCGCAAACCGCACTGGCCGCCAGCAAGAAGGCCATTCCAAAAACACTTGTCTTGATCATCGGGGAGTCTCCGGCAACGAGTCAGTCAACGGCCAACAATTGGATACTCTGTTCTTTCAGCCCGGCACAAGCGCTCGTGCCTGCCCGGCGCGGTCCGCATATCGCCGATTAAAGGGCATTCCAACCTCCAAGCCTAGACCGCCTGACAGCTCGCTGTAAATGACGTATCTGGAAATCGGCATTCCACCTTTAGACAGAGCGTTCGCCACGGGCTGCGATTGCCGGACGCGACAACACATTCTGGGAAAAACGTGGCCTGCCGTCGATATCTCCCGCCCCCGCAGTCCTTCGGGGGCACTTGACATGGCGCCGCCGGAGAACAAGACTCAGCCCCTGGCAGGACGAGTGGAACGTGCTGATCGATGCGATCCGCAGCAACCGCAAGCACATGGAGGCGAAGCGGTCGGCGATGTCGAACCTCGTGGCCCTGATGGGCCGGGCGGCGGTCCACTGCGGCCGGATCGTGACCTTGGAGGAGGCGCTGGCCTCGAAGTTCCTCTTCTGCCCCAACATCGGCGCCGCTGGCGAAAACACCCCCGCTCCGTGCCAGGCCGATGACCAGGGCCGGTACCCCGCTCCGATCCCGGGCGAGTGGGTGGAGATGTAGCTGCGCCCGGCAATGTGATAGCATTTGCGCGGATCGATTCGTGCCGGATCGGTCCCATGAACAACCACAATCCGGCAAGCGGGAGGTCGACTCGTGGCTCGCACGGCGTTACCAATGCGGCGATCTGGATCGAGTCTGGGGATCGTTCTGGCCGCGCTCGCGGCGTGGCTTGTCGCGGCCGCGGCACGGGCGGGCGCTGCCGGCCTGGCCGATCCGGAGCTCACCATCCCGTGGTGCGCCGCGCCGCCGGTGATCGACGGCAAGCTCTCCCCCGACGAGTGGCGATACGCCGCGGCTGTGAGCCTCTTCGAGTGGGGGCCCGTCCGGCAAGAGCAGCCCGTGTTCTACGTCTTCCGCGACCGCGATAACCTCTACGTGGCCATGGAATCGGTCGAGTCGAGCACCAATGGGCTGGTGGCCCGTTGCTCGCAGCACGACAGCCTGCGAATCTGCGGCGACGATTGCGTGGAGATGATGATCGCCCCGGGGGCTGGCGAGGACCTCAAGCAATTCGACTTTCCGGCCTTCTACTGGGTGCTCAATTCGATCGGCACGGTATGGGACTGCAAGTTCGTTCCCCTGTCGGCCGAGGATCACAATTCCTGGGAGGGTGGAGCCGAGGTGGCCCACGCCGTCGACGGCGCCTATTGGTCCTGTGAAGTGCGGATTCCGCTGGCCGCCATCCGCAAGGAGTTGCCCCGGGACGGCACCGTGTGGCGGATGAACTTCGACCGCACCTACTACAGCTACCAGTACTGCGCCTGGAAGACCGGCGCGATGAACGACGGCCGCGTGGGCGGCAACGTCACGTTCGACCGCACCGCCCCGGCCATTCGCCTGCTCGGCGCCGAGGCCCTGGCCGCCGGCCGATTGAACCTTACGCTGGAAGTGGCCAATGGGACCCCTCGGGCGCAGCAGGTGCGGCTTGCCCTTAACTGCCGCGGACAGAACACGCGGGACCAGGCCCCGGCCGAAGTGGGCAAGGACCAGAAGGAGGTCGCGGTGCAGCCCGGCGAAGTGGTCGAGGTCAGCCTCGGCGGCGGCCAGGAGCTGCTGAAGTTCAACCAACTGACGCTGGAGGTCACCGACGCATCGGGCAGGCGGCTGATGTCGGCCCAGCGGAACGTCGACTTGCCGCTGCCGCGCTATGCCAAGCGCCGGGCGCCCCAGGTGCCCTTGGTCTACGTGTTCCCACGCTTTCTGCCCTCGCTGGAGCGACTGGCCGTTGAAGTGGACTACACGGCGTGGGCCAAGAAGACGGGCTACACGGGCGAGCCGCCCCGGGCCGAGGTGCGGGTGTTCCCCACGGGCCGGGAATCAGCCCCGCCCGTCCTCCATGGCGATCTGACCGAGTTCCGCGACCATCGGGGCGTGTGGCGCAGCCCGACGAAGGACCTGCCCGAGGGCGAATACGTGGTCAAAGTGAAGGTCGTCGCGGGCCAGGGAGAGGTGCTGGTCGATTACGACGATTGGTTCGAGAAGCGAATCTTCGACTGGATGAAGCATCCTCGGGGCGTGGGCGACGAGGTGCCCGAGCTCTACCGGCCGCTGGCAGTCACGGGGTCGACAATCGACCTGTGGGGTCGCCGGTACCGGTTCGACGCCGCCGGACTGCCCGAGAGCGTCACTTCACAAGGCAAGGAACTGCTCAGCCGCAAGGCCGAACTGTTGGCCGAGGTCGACGGCCGGCCCGTGGAAGTCCGCGTGGCCGAGCCGTTCCGGGTGACCGGCGCGAAGCCGGCCAAGGTGGAAGGCCAGTCGGTGTTGCAGGCCGGCGACCTGAAGATCCAGTTGCACGGCATGATCGAGTACGACGGCTTTCTGATTTACCGGATGACCTACGGACCGCAACAGGACCGCGCGCACGTCAATCGCCTCCGACTCAAGGTGCCGCTGGCGGCCCGCTATGCCCGGTTCTACTCGGCGGCCGGCGATACCCAAGGGGTGACGGTCCAAGCAGCCGTGTTGCCGGACCGTCCCGGCCGCGTGTTCGACAGCCTGAACACGACGCGCTCGGTCTGTTGCTCGCCGACGTTCGCCACGCTCTTCTGGGTGGGCGATTACGAGACCTGCTTCTGCTACGCGGCGGACAGCGACAGGGGCTGGTTGATCCGCGACGACGCGCCGGCCGTCGAGGCGCATCGCGAGGGCGACGACCTGGTGTTGTGGCTGAACCTCGTCGACAAGCCGTGGGAACTGGCCGCCCCGCGGACGCTGGAGTTCGCCTTCCAGGCCGGCCCCACCAAGGCGCTGCCGGAGGGCTGGCGCGGCATCCAGTGCGGCGGCGACCCGGCCGACGCCCCGCGGACGTTCAGCCTGGCGCCCACCGCCGGCAGCGGCTATACGTTGGCCGGCGGCACCCATTGCATCCACCCGGGCACGACGGCCCCGCAGCAGCAGCGGAGCAAGGAGAAGATCGAACAGGCGCTGGCCGCCGGCCTCGCCGCCGTCGGCGGGTATCACTACTGGGGCACAATACCCAAAGGTTTCGAAGAGACCCGCGTCTTCCGCGGCGAATGGGGCATCGATAAGGATACCTGGGAGGCCAACAACACGCCGCGCGAATGGGAATGGAAGAACCGCTTCTACGGCGACAACCGCGATCTGTACATCATCCTCCACGTCAATCCCGTGCCCAGCTACGTGGAGTTCATCACCTACGCCTACGACGAGGCCTTGCGGCACACGGCCCTGTCGGGCTTCTACGACGACACCGGCTACCCCAAGGCCGTGTACGACGAACAGCTCGACCTGGGTTTCGTGCGCGAGGACGGCCGCAAGGTGTATTCCTCCGGACTGTGGGTCTATCGCGAGCGGTGGAAACGCGCCGCCTACGTCAACCACATGCACCGCCGGCCGAACTTCCTCTGGGACTCGCAGCACTGCCACGCGCACTACATGCCGGCTTACGCCTTCATCGGCATCTGGGCGCCGTGCGAGCACGGCTACTACAACCCGTTCGCGGATCGCGACAACCTCGACTTCTACGGCTCGATCGACCGCTACGTGGCCTACAATCCGGCGCGCCAGTTCGGCCAGCCGTCGATGATCGGCATGTCCTCGCCGCAGCCCGCGGCGCCCGACCTGGCACGCGACACCCGCTCGATGATGATGCTGGCCCTGCTGAACGATCAGGACCTGGGGAGCTTCGGGACCCGCGACTTGCGCACCGTCTGCCGGCTGCGCCACGCGCGCAACATCTTCCGCACCTGGGAAAAGGACGTGCGGTTTGCCGGTTATTGGTCCACGCCCCCCTGGGTGCAGTGCGATCGGGCCGGGGTGTTGACGAGCCTCTACCATCGTCCCGGCGGAGCGCTGTTCCTGGTGGGCAACGTGGGCGAGCAGCCCGCCGTGGCCGCGATCGAGCCCGATTGGGACCGGCTGAAACTCGATCCGGGCGAGCTGGCGGCCGCGGACGCCGAAACCGGAGAGCCGGTGCCGCTCCGCGCCGGGGCCGCGGGCCGCGGATTCCAACTCCGCGTGCCGAGGCACGATGTGCGACTCGTGATCGTCGGCCCAGCCGGAAAGTATCCAGTTGAAACCGCGGCGCTCGGCGCCGACCTGCCGGTGCCGGAGACGATCATCAACGAACTCGCCGATCGCTTCGACGGCCCGGAACTCTCTCCCGCCTGGCACAGAGACTTGCACGAGGGGACTTCCTGGGCCGGCATCCTCGACGCAGCCTCGGGCGGGATGGACGCCTGGGGGCCCAGCCTGTTCCTGGTTTGGCCCAACGGCCAATACGTTCAGGCCAGCCCGGGCGCAAGCCAGGGCAAGTTCTTCTATCTCGTCTCCGGGGCCGGCAATCGCACGGGATCGGCCATCAACAGGCAACCGGTTGCCGGCTGGTTCCCCTATGCCGCCAACTGGGTGAAAATCCGCTTGACGCCGGAAACGATCCTCTGCTGCGGCTCGGCCGATGGCAAGACCTGGTCCGAGGACTGGGAGGTCCGGCGAGACGCCTCGCACGCCGGCCCGCCGCAGTGGTTGATGTTGGGCAACGGCTCGCCGGGCAAGCA
>JAMOAF010000931.1 GCA_023621895.1 Planctomycetota bacterium | reverse complement strand
GGGGCGTTGGGCACTCTCTCGGCTCTGCCGCGCAAGACGTAGAGCGTTGCCCGCCGGCCGCCTTCGAGCGGCAGATCATATGCCACCGCGCGACGTCCGCCGAACTGGTCGACGTTGCGCCACCGGGTGCTCGGGATACACAGCAGGTGGGGGCTATACGGGTAGGCACGCGGCGGGGCAACACGGTCAATCGGAGCCCCTTCACTTGCCCCTGGCGCCGGCACTTCGAACAGGCCAATCGCCGTCCTGCATAGTTCGTCGGGTCCGGACCATCGGCGGTCTTGATTGAGAAATATGAAGACGCCCAGTGCGGCCACGGCGATGACGGCTGCCGCCGGGACGGTCCACCGCCAGTACCGTCGGCGGCTCGCTGACGTAGCGGACGTGAACGCGTCGCGACTGGCCGGCCGCTCGGGGCGGAACTGGTCATCTCGGCTTCCGCTGTCCGTCATCACCGCGGCGAGGGCGGTTTCTTTCTGTTTCAGCAATTCGATAATCCGGGGGGCCAGGTCCGGTGGAACGGCCACCTGGCGCATGGCGTCCGCACACCGCCGATCCCAGTGCTCGATCCGCGCCAGATGTTCGGACAGGTTCGAGTCCGTTCTTGCTGCTTCGGCCGCCGCCCGCAGCGCGGAATCCTCCTGATCATCTTCGCCGCCGCGAAAGACCTCGATCGCCTCCAAGATATCTGGATCAAAACTCGGTCGTTCGTCCATGGCGTCACTCCTTTTTGTCCGCCGGCGCGGCGGAGACTGGCGACGGGCGTTCCTCTTCACAAAGCATTGCCCTGAGGCGGCTTTTCGCGCGTGCCAGGCGACTCATCACCGTTCCCATGGGTAG
This sequence comes from Planctomycetota bacterium, assembly GCA_023621895.1. Classification (GTDB taxonomy): domain Bacteria; phylum Planctomycetota; class Planctomycetia; order Pirellulales; family Thermoguttaceae; genus JAAYCB01. The sequence goes on along the minus strand of JAMOAF010000931.1, from coordinate 11,304 downwards.
TTCAAGCCGCTCGGCGATTTCTCGATAGGAGCACTCCTCGAAATAGTACATCACGAGCACCAGGCGATGGGCTTCCGGCAGCGACATCAAGGCCTGATGCAACTGGTCGCTGTCGATCGGGCTGTCTGCCTCGGGGGCTGCTGCAAGCTCGTGGATGCTCACCTGGAGATTCGCCTCCGGCAGGGGCCGGCGTTTTCGGCACATTTTCAGGAAATGGCTCCTCAGGATGGCATAAAGCCACGCCCGGACTTTCTCCGGATGTTCCAGTTGGCCCAGCTTCTCTTGGGCAGTGAGGAAGACGGCCTGGGACAGGTCCTCGGCGTCGCTGACCGAGCCGCTCAGCCGGTACGCGTAGGCGTATATCTCCCGATGGTAGTCCGCGACCAACTGCACAATGTCGATTTCCGTTCGGTCTTGGCCCATTTCCGGCATTGTCCACGATCAATAGAGGCGTCCGCGATTCGATTTATTCCCTAAGAGGGGGAAAAAAGCGAGTCCGATCCGTCCACAACCCCCCAGACTACCCGAATCTGGCGATCGGGGAAAGGATTCGTCGCCCGATCCGGCTTTGGATGCCGGGGGGGCTTTTGGGAGAGGGGTCTTCGCGGATTTTTTCGGTTCCGGGAGGGAATAATCGGGGCAGCTCGCGGATCAAAGGTCACGTTGACTCCGAGCAGAATGGGTTCTGCCGGGACACTCCCCACACGGTTTAGCGAGAAAGGCTGATCCGATGAAGAAACTCTTTTCCTTGATGTTCCTGACCCTGGTCTTGGGTGCGTTCGCCATTGGCTGTGCTGAGAAGGCCTCGAGCAAGCCGGCCACTCCCCCCGCCGCTCCGAGTGGTGGCGCGGGCGGCGCCGAGGGCGGCCCCACGGGCGCCGCTCCTGCGAAGCCCACCGCACCGTAGCATTCCGCTGAGCACGACGACAAGAGCAACTCACCAGCGGCACCGCGGCGCAGGGCGTCCGGTGCCGCTGTGTTTTCCGTCGCAGTCTCTACGGTTTGCCGGGTTTGGGGACCCTTTTGCCTGTCTGTTTCGTCTTGTGCCGGTGCCAGCGTTCCGACCGCGTGCCGTGCTCGAGGCGTGCCTCGTCGGTTCGTGTGCCGATCTGGCCTTGCATCTGGTCGATTCGATCGCGAATCGCCGCGGCGCGTTCAAACTCGAGCGCGTCGGCGGCGGCGAGCATTTCCTTTTCCAGTTCGGCCAGGTACTCCTCGGTGATATATCGATTCTCGTCGGTCCGCCCGACCGCCGCGTTCGACTGGGCGTGAGCCGCCGCCTCGGCCTCGATTCCGGCGCGGATGCTCTTGCGGATCGTTTCGGGGGTGATTCCATGCGCCTCGTTGTACGCCTGCTGCATGGCGCGGCGCCGCCGTGTCTCTTCGATTGCCCTCTGCATTGAGTCGGTCACCTGCTCGGCATAGAGGATAACCTTGGCGTTGACGTTGCGAGCCGATCGCCCGATCGTCTGCATCAGGGAAGTCTCGCTTCGCAAGAAGCCTTCCTTATCCGCGTCGAGAATCGCCACCAGCGAGACTTCGGGCAGGTCGAGTCCCTCGCGGAGCAGGTTGACGCCGACCAGAACATCGAAGTGGCCCTGGCGGAGATCGCGGAGCAGCTCCACCCGCTCGAAAGCATCGAGTTCGCTGTGGAGCCACTTGCAGCGAACCTGTTGTTTCCCGAAGTAGTCGGCGAGGTCTTCGGCCAACCGCTTGGTCAGCGTGGTGACCAGGACGCGTTCGCCGACCGCGGCGCGCTGGCGGATTTGCTCCAACAGGTGCGGCACCTGCGCCCGGGCAGGAGCGACCTCGACTACCGGGTCGAGCAGTCCCGTCGGCCGGATCACCTGCTCGACCACCGCGCCGGCGGATTTCTCCAGTTCATACGGTCCGGGCGTTGCCGAGACGAAGATCGCCTGGTTGATCCGCTGCTCCCATTCCTCGAACCTGAGCGGCCGGTTGTCCAGCGCGCTGGGCAGGCGGAACCCGTGTTCGACGAGCGTCGTCTTCCGGCTCTGGTCGCCCGCGTGCATCGCGCGGACCTGGGGGACCGTCACGTGGGATTCGTCGACGAACAGCAGGAAATCGTCGGGGAAGAAGCTGTAGAGCGTGTCGGGGGGGGAGCCCGGCGGCCGCCCCGAAAGAGGGCGGCTGTAGTTCTCGATGCCCGGGCAGTAACCCACCTCCTGGAGCATCTCCAGATCGAAACGCGTCCGCGCGCTGAGCCTTTGGGCCTCCAGCAGCTTCCCCTGGGAGCGAAAGACCGCCAACCGCTCCTCAAGCTCTCGATGCAGGTCTTCGATGGCGTTGTGGATCCGTTCGTCGGGCAGCACAAAGTGCTTGGCCGGATAGATGAAGACCTCGTCCTGCCGGCGGAGGACTTCTCCGCTGGTGGGGTCAATCAGGGAAAGCTGCTCGATTTCGTCGCCCCAGAATTCGATGCGAATCCCGAACTCTTCGTAGGAAGGCACGACTTCAACACAGTCGCCGCGGACGCGAAACTTGCCGCGCTCGAAGGACACGTCGTTCCGCTCGTACTGGATATCAATCAGCCGCGCCAGCAGCCGGTCGCGCTGGACTTCCTGGCCGACCCGCAGCGCGACCATCATCTCGCGGTAGTCTTCCGGTGAACCGAGCCCGTAGATGCACGACACGCTGGCCACGATGATCACGTCGCGGCGGCTCATCAGCGCGCTGGTGGCCGCGAGCCGCAGACGATCGATTTCTTCATTGACTGAGGCGTCCTTTTCGATGTAGATATCCCGCTGGGGGATGTACGCCTCCGGCTGGTAATAATCGTAGTAGCTGACGAAATAGGCGACCGCATTGTTGGGAAAGAACGCCCGGAACTCGGCGTAAAGCTGGGCCGAGAGGGTCTTGTTGTGCGACAGGACGAGCGTTGGCCGCTGCACCCGCTGGATGACGTTGGCCATCGTGAATGTCTTGCCCGAGCCCGTCACGCCCATCAAGGTCTGGTACTTCTTGCCGCTGCGAAGCCCCTCCGTCAGGGCATCGATCGCCTGCGGCTGGTCGCCGGCCGGTCCGAACGGACTCTCTAATTGAAACACGATCGATCACTTTCCTGGTTCCCAAGCTCCAGCTTGGGAACCATGCTATCCCCCAGACGATGGTTTTCCTGGTTCCCAAGCTCCAGCTTGGGAACCACGCTATCCCCCAGACGATGGTTTTCATCATTCCAGGTGCCGCTTGGCGGTGGCCACAAGCGAGCGCTGCCAGACCGGAGCTTGGGAGCGAGGTGGGGCCGGCGGCAGGAAAGACTGACCCCTCATTCTACGCCCGGGGGCCCTGGAGCGTTAAGACCGTCGGCCGGAGAATCGGCCGGCCAGCTCTCCGGGTCCAGAAATGGCCGCAGCAGATCGACTGTCTTCGGTCCGATTCCATGAACCCTCATCAGGTCCTCGGGCCGGCGAAACGGACCCTGCTGCTCGCGATGCTCGATCATGCGTCGGGCAAGCGTCTCCCCGATCTCCGGCAATTGGCACAACTCGGGCCACTCGGCCGTATTGACGTCGACGAGAAATCTGGCCTCCCGGGGCTCGAGTTCTTCCCACCGGACCAGTCCACCGCGGGGACCACCAGAAGTCACCCACCAGAAGGCGGCCGCCAGCCCGCCCAAGAAAACCAGCCCTGCCAGAAGCGACTGATCGGCTCGCCGCAAGATGCCCGGCGACTCCAACGGTTCGGCGCCAAGATCGGAACCGGGTCTTGACGAGGGGCTTGTCAAGGATGATCTCCTCGCCGCGCGTGAAGTGAACCAACACCGGCGCCGCCCCTCCTGCATCGCCGATGCAGACGGCTATCAGTTTACCAGACCGTCCGGGCGGGGGATAGTCTCGACCGCGCGGTTTCACGCAATCCGCGCAGGACTTTCAGGAAACCCTGCCCGCAGTTACCTTGAATGGTCCACGGACCTTCTGCTCCAGCAGTTCGGAGGGGGCAAGGTCCGACCAACTTGTACGACGAGGAGCCTGGCCGTGACGGAGAACCGATCCGGAGACCAGACACAAGATTTTTCACGACCGCGGGGCGACGGGCTCGGCGGCCCTCCGCCGCTGGGCTCGAAGGAATTTCATCAAGTCGATTGGGACCATCTGGCCGAGAAGGCGTTGCGCCAGCTTGTCGAGGTAATGCTCGAGGAAGACCTGGGCGCGGAGGGCGATTGCACGTCACTGGCGCTCGTGCCCGAGGGTGCGCTGGGCAGGGCAGCGGTGGTCGCCCGCTCCGCGGGAGTGGTGGCGGGGCTCAAAGCCGCGGAGGTCGTTTTTGCCGCGGTTGACCCGGCGCTGAAGTGGCGTTGCGAGTCGGCGGACGGCCGCAGCGTCTTGCCGGGCGAGATTGTCGCACGGGTGGAGGGTCCGGCACGGAAGCTGCTCGCCGCGGAGCGGCCGGCTTTGAACCTCATCGGCCGCCTGTCGGGCATCGCCACGCTCACGCGCCGCTACGTCGACGCCGTTGCCGGCACGGGCGCTGGAATCTACGACACGCGCAAGACGACGCCGGGCCTGCGGCGGCTGGAGAAATATGCCGTACGATGCGGGGGCGGCCGCAACCATCGGCAGGGTCTTTATGAAGCGATTCTGATCAAGGACAACCACCTGGCCTTGGGCGCAGGCGAGAAGGGCGGAGCGGCTTTTTCACCCGCGGAAGCGGTCGAGCGGGCGCGGCGGTACCTCCGCGGCCGCCAATCGCCCGAGGCGGCCGCGGCCAGGATTGTGGAAATCGAGGTCGACACGCTCGAGCAGCTTGCCGCCGTTCTGCCCGTCCGGCCCGACATCGTCCTTCTGGACAACATGCCGTGCGATCAACTTCGCCAGGCGGTGGCTGAGCGCGACGCCTGCGCCCCAGGGGTGCAACTCGAAGCCTCCGGCGGCGTGGACCTGGAGACAGTCCGCGCGATCGCTGAAACCGGAGTCGACCGGATCAGCGTCGGCGCGCTGACCCATTCGGCTGTCGCGCTGGACGTGGCGCTCGACTGGACCTGATCCGGGGGCTGTGCCCCTCGGCCCCCCTCGGCCTGGAAGTGATCCAGGCACTCTGCCAATTTTCGGGCAAGGTTCAAGGCTCAAATTCCAATGGCCAAGAGTGGACGGGGTCGCCCGGATTTTGGGCCTTGAACATTGGATTTTGGATTTTGCCGGTTTTCGTTCCCCGAAAACTGGACGGCCCCTTCGACTGCGCTTCGCCTACCCCGTCCCGGTGATGCCGAGTTCCTCGGCGTGAGGTTTCAAGGCGTCGATCACCAACTGGATGTGCTCGTCGGGCTCAACGGCCAGCCACTCCAGCCCGAGCCGGATGATCTGGCGATCGACCTTGGCTGCAAACGCCTTGTCTTTGAGTTTCTTTTTCACGCTTTTCGGCTGGAGCGAGGCGATCCCGTCGGGGCGGACGAGGCAGCAGGCGACGACGAAGCCGCTTAATTCATCGCACGCCACCAGCGCCCGATCGAGGGCCGATTTCGGCTCCAGGTTCCAGAGCGTCTGGTGGACGGAGACGGCGTAGGCCATCTCCTCCTCACCCTGCTCTCGGAGCCAGTCGACGATTCGACGCGGGTGGTCCTCCGGCCAGCGCTGATAATCGGCGTCGTGGAGCAGGCCGGTCAGACCCCAGAGGTCGGCATCCTCAGCGCCCGATCCATACACGGCCGCGGCCGCGCGCATGGCGATTTCCACTGCCCTGGCGTGCTTGCGGAGCGACGGGTCGTCGGTCCATGCCTCCAGGTGCGCCAGTGCCTGCTGGCGTGTCAGATTCATCGGATTTCTCCTTGGCCGGTCGAATTGCGGAAGCCGCCGTTGACGGGAATCACCTGCCCGGTGATGAATGCGGCGGCGGGAGAGACGAGAAATCGGGCCGCCTGGGCCACGTCGCGGGGTTCGCCCCAGCGGTCAACGAGGCTCTCGCGGCGCGCCCTCTGTTGCCAATACTCCGAGGCGGACTCCGCCCAGGCCGTTTTGATCCAGCCGAGCGCCAGGCAGTTCACGCGGACCCGGGGGGCGAGGCTCTGGGCGAGGCTGCGTGTGAACGCCATCACGGCCCCCTTGGCGGCGGCGAACAGTTCGGCGGTCTCGCCGGCCATTCCCCGTTCCGCGCCGTCCCAACCGATGTTCAGAATCACGCCGGAGCCGCGCTCGACCATCTTCGCTCCCACGTGCCGGCTGATGCGGATTGTCGCCCGAACATCGACGCGCCAAAGCCGGTCGAGCCGCTCTTCAAACGTCTGCTGCCGGTGCTCGCCGGTGAGAACGTCGGCGCCGGCATTGTTCACCCAGATGTCGACTCCGCCCTGCCAGTTCCAGGCCTGTTCGATCAAGGCGTCGTGCGCCGGCGAGTGGGCAAGATCGGCCACGACGACCAGCGATTGAACGCCCTCGGCTTGGACTTGCCGGCTGGTCTGCTCGGCGGCGCGGGCGTCATGCCCGGCGTGGACGACGACGCTGGCCCCGGCGGAGGCCAATTCGATGGCAATCTGGCGGCCGATGCCTCGGGACGATCCAGTGACCACGGCAATCGAGTTGGCTAGTTCACGGGTCTGCGACATGGCTCCCGGCTAGTTCCGGAAGGTGACGCCCCAACTCACGCCCGGGCGATGATAGTGGGGATACGGGTGGTGGTAGATCGGCGGTCCATACCAGGGGCGTCCGTAATAGTACTCCTCGACGATGACCGGCCGGGGAGCGCGTTCCACGATCACCGTCTCGGGCTCCCTGACCGGCGGCGTTTCCTGCATCGCCATCACGACGCGCTTGCTCACCCCCTGCTGGTTGAGGTAGACGAGGTCCGATGCCCCGGGGCAGCGCGTCATGCCGTGAGCCCGAATGTGGTTGACGATCAGTTCCTCGTCGACGCCGGCCTGGGTCATCGTCACCACGTCTTCCTGGGTGACGGCGCCAACACGAATCTGGCGGCCCATCTTGGCCTCGATCAACGCGCGATTTTGGGCTTCGATATCATCCAATTCCGATCCGACGACCCCTCCGGTGATGGCGCCAAGTCCCGCGCCGATCGCCGCGCCAGCCCCCGTATTGCCCGACGCGCTGCCAATCAGCGCGCCCGTGCCGGCCCCCAGAAGTCCGCCGACCAATGCGCCCTGATCGGCTCGATGGGGCGAGGCGCATCCAAAGGAGACGGCCAGCGCGAGCAAGATCAGGCTGTTGGACCGGAACCATCGAGATGTCATGGGAATGCTCCAGCCGCTAAAAGGGGGGAGGTGGTCTGTACTTAGGGAATGTATCGGCTCGCAGGCGGGACCGGAATAAGCGGACGAGTCTAATCCACGATTCCGCGAGCGGTCAAGAAAGCTTAGGGAAAATGGGAAGCCTAGGAGCTCTAACCTCGTTCCCAAGCTCTCGCCCCCAACCTCGTTCCCAAGCTCCCGCCCCCAACCTCGTTCCCAAGCTCCCGCCCCCTCCCTCGTTCCCAAGCTCCAGCTTGGGAACGCACCTTCCAGCCTCTTGACCGGGCTAGGCAAGCTCTCGACGGTTTCTATTCCACCTTGTCCGGGTGCACCAGTCGGGTGAGCAGTTCCCGGCTGATCTTCGCATCGCGAGCCAGATTGACCGCGAGCTCCAGTAGTTCGGCCACGCACCAGTACCACAGGGCCGTGAACGCCAGGCCAATCGCAAAGCCAAGAACCAAGAGGGCAAGAGCGGCTGTTTTCTCCTCCGCGAACATCATGATGGCAACCTGTTCACTACATCGCGGACACTCGATCTTCACTGCCGTTCCCTCCGAGTTGAATCTGGAAAACGCAGATGAGACGGCCTTCCTCGAACCGTCCCACCCCGCGGTCCCAGGATACTCGCGCAAAGGGTCAGATCATGTCCGACCCGGACACACGTAGAGTTGTTTCACTCACGACAAAAGAGGTAGAGTGCGGGTGAAGACGATCCGGAATCGGAGGACTGGATCAGAAGTTGCGTTTGGTCCCACAACGAGCGGTATTGTACCGGGATAGAAAAGTCTGATGGGAATCCGCGCAGACGGTCGTCATCGCTCGGTATGGCATCCATCCCTGGGTTGACCACGCTATCGGCGTCGGTAACTTGCACGGTATCGGGGTGGATCATCGCCGCAAACGCTAACTCGGTGGTAGAGTCAGAAGTTCAAGAGAGGATCAAGAATGAGGTACAGCAGTGCTGGCGTTCCCTCGTGCGGCGGTTTCGCCGAAAAGGGCTCATTACCCGCGTCTTGAGTCATTCCGGCGATGGGGTCGGCAACGTGGTAGATGCCAAGGTAGCCGCTGAGCGCAGTTCATCAAAAAAGTCCGCATCTTGCGATACGAGCTGTGTCATTCTTGGAGGGTGGAGGCGGGAGCTACCCGACTTCGCATGCGTCGTCGCGCAACGATCATACCCAGTCCGCTCAGCGTGCCCCAGATGGCGAGGGCGGTGGGTTCGGGGACGACGCCGGGGCTTCTTGCGCTCGCCAACGGAAACGGGCTCTCTACGGTTTCGAAGATTAGCTCATCTGGAGGATTCGGGGTCCGGTAACCCAAAGTGGTTTGGTAGAGATGCAGGTTCTCCCGCGCACCATTGGTTGTTGCGTTTGCGATTAGAAAGACGCTCCCTGACCCAAAGACACCAAAGACACCACCAGTTGGTGCGGAAAGTGTGATTGCATCTGGAGAAACAGCGATTGTGACATAGGTCCCGAAAATACCGCCTCCCCATTGACTGTTGGCTCCAGTGAAAACAAAGGGAAACGATCCGTTTCCGGAAGCCGTGATGGAGTAATCCGTAACCAAGGCCCCGAAATCTGGCGGCGAGAAGTCGCCCACGGCATCTATTTCGATGAACCCAGTCAAATCAATCGTCGAACCATCCAGATTCACATTGTAGACTCCTGCCTGGACCTGACCTCCTACAACTACAAGTACCATCACGGCAATTGAAATTCCGACAAGTCGCCATCGAGCCATCTTTTGATCCTTTCTTCGAGGTTTGTGTCGAGTACGAGGGAGTTCTATCCGCCACCGCCGGCCCGACAAGAACCAGAATTTGAACCGCTTTTCCCACATTTGCCGAGACGATCTCGCGTGACTTACTGCCTCGGTCGCAAGTCGGGACGCAGGGCGGGGTCGGGGGGGGTCTTAATTGTGGTCTAAGGGACGGCGTCGTCATCTCACTTGATCCGAGATTTTCAGCCTCAGAGAATCTGAAACGTGACACCGGCCCGTTTTTGACCGGTGCGGCCACGCCATCTGCTTAGCCGGCGACTTGCCTCGGTCTCTCTGCGCGTCGCAGCGAGACCCATCAACCCGTACGTTTTCTGGCATGCGGCAGAAATGGCCCCAGAGAACGGGCTGTATCTGCAAGGGAGAGAGACGCTTGGGCTTGCGTTTCTTTGCCTTTGCCTTCCCGCAGGGAGTCAAGAACTGCTTCAATCACGCCGCTCGCCTCCCGCGCTTCAGTGCTGCAATCCGCGGCACGGTTGCCGACCACATTCCTGCCGGTATAATTCCCAAGCGATTCCTGAATCCACGAGGTGCGGCGATACCATGATGCTTACATCACAACAACTGGCCGGCAGTCCCACGCTGCAAAAGGCGGCCAACAATGCTCCGCCGTTGCGATACGGCGCGTCGAACGAAGGGGTCGCCGCGATGCAACGCGGTCTAATCGATCTGGGTTACCCCATGCCAATTTCCACCGGCAACGACGGCAAACCGCCCGACGGCATCTTCGGCCAGGAAACGGACCGCGTGCTCAGGCAGTTTCAACGCGAGAACAACCTGATTGCCGACGGCATCGCCGGCAAGTTGACGCTGACGTGCCTGGACGAGCTGCTCCGGGCGGACGAGAACTACAGCGCCGCCGCCGAAAACGCGGCCATCGCTCAGCAGTTGGCTGGACCCGATGGCTCCCGGCCCTTCGCCGCCACGACAGCCCGCCGCAGTTAACTACATCCACGTGGCCACCCATGGTTGGAATTGAAGCACAAGACGCTACTCTCACTTTCGAGAAGACGGGGCTCCTTCCCGGCGTCGCCTTTGAGCCGTTCGACAACCCAAAGCGCGCCGTTTGCCACCTGACGCGAGGCTACAAGCTGACGCACGATACGGAAACGATCAAGCATGCATGGACCGCCAGCGGAGAGGGGCCTGGCCAGAACAAGAGCGGCACGGCCGGCGACGAAGAGCTCGGCTTCTTGCAGACGCAGGAAGTGGACACCTTGCAGTTCTTCTACGCCGGAGAGAAACGCAGCCACGGCAGCATGACCGTCGACGTCGGTCCCAGAATCTCGCCCAAGATTTGCCTGGACAGCGAGGACGACGTGCAGCCGTGGACATCCAATGACCGTTCGCTCGTCAACGGCATTTGGAAGGCGAAGACGGGCGACCACCCGGCTTCCCGCTGCCCGCTGCGGCTGGGCAATTTGGTAACGAACAAGCCTAATTTTCTCTTTCACATCATCGACCGCCGGCGGTACGTCACGGTGCTGACGTTCCGGCTGGGTAAGCAGTTTATTCCGCTGCGATGGTTCAAGTGGTCGATCTCTCACAATGTGATGTTCCGTTGGGAGGGCGGCAAGCCGAAGGTGCGCAGCAGTTCTTCGACGACCTCATTCGGCGAAGTCAAGGTGGGACCGCCGGATTTGGCGGCCGTGCGCAACATCATCAAAAAGCCTGACAAGCCATTCGGCAACTTCTTGACGCGGCGCGCGATCCAGAGCGTGGTAGTGGGCGACCTGGCCGGGCGGACGGCAAACGCCGAGTGGTTTGCCAACGTTCCCCACGACTTCTGGACGTAGCTCGGTCATTATGGTAGTTCCCGGCAGCGCAGCGTGCTTCAGGCATCGGGCCAACGCGTGCGAGCGCTGGGGCATTGCGACGGCCATCGTCCCTGGCTCGACACCCAGTCGGCCGTGGACGACGTGGCGCAGAAGCTGCCCCGCAAGGAATATCGCCGCTACGGGAATCCGAGCGAGCGCGTCACGGAGCGGCATTCGGGGTCAGAGCATGACACTTGACGGGAATCCCGGGGACACGAGCCGATATGAACAGAATGGGAAATGTGCTGTAACGTCGCATCAGGGCTGGCTTGGCAAGAGTGACGAATGAAGCGATCCGGAGTCGTTGTTGTTGACGGAGGGGGAAGGACGTGGTAGTTTTCCGGACATGCCACGACGATTGCGAGTTGCCGGCGGCGGATATGCACATCATGGGCTCAATCGAGCCGTGGGGCGGATGTGGATTTTTGGCAAGCAGCCGACTTCGAGGCATTCGATTGGGGTGATCGCATAGGGGCAGCTGGCCACGGGCGTCTCGCCAGTGCCTCAAGTGAAACG
>JAMOAF010000060.1 GCA_023621895.1 Planctomycetota bacterium | reverse complement strand
GGTGTGGTGGTGGTTGGCCGGCGTCGTGCCGGGGTGAAACAATCAGAGTCCTCGGTCGTGAGTGGTGCGCACTGCGAAGGCACCATAGCGAAAATCAATCCGCGAAAGCGGAACGATGTGAAAGCCGCCATCACCCCACCCCTTTCCCCACGAATTGGCGACCATGCCGTTGCCGCCGGGGAGCAGATCGACGATCAGTTCAGAATGGCCGGACCAGCCAACGACCAAACCATATCCGAGCAGCAGCGCGGTCCCGCCTTCCGCAACGGTAGTCGTATCGTACCACTCGTCTATGCGGTACTGGCTGGCGATCTCTTCCCATCCGGCTGGAGGCCGCGCGTTCCAGCGGTTGACAATCTTGCCGGTAGCGTCGTAGCGAGGAAAGAAAGAGCATGGTAGCACGCCAATATCACGAGCGTGCTGGAGGTTGGCGTCGATGTTCGAGCCTGTGTCGCGTCCGCCTGACGTGACGCGATAGATGGACCACGGGTTGAGTTCCTCCCACGGCTGACCGCTGCGGACCATCGTGACTTCGATGGCCTGCGCGGTGCTCTCGGTAGCGCAAGACCCGATTCCATCCTGGTCTTTGATTTTACGCACATCGTTGCGGCCCTTGAGTGATTCGCCTGCTTTCTCACGCTCTGCAAGGATGCCGTCCCATTCGCGCGGGTCAATCACGGCGATCCGCTCGGCCAGCATCGGACACCACTCTCCGGGCTTCGACGCGCGAGGGAGACAGCCGGTTGCTTTTCCGTCGGGGATGGTTAGCCAGTCGTTCACTTCAGCGCCTCCTCGATTAGTGCAATCGCCTCTTGACTCCGTCCCGGCAGCGGCTCAACGACCAAATAAGCGCCGGGATGGGAGCCTATAGGTTGGGCAAATACCACCAGGGCAGTTCCTTTGACCCCCGCCTCTGCCAGCTTTGCCGCGTGTGGTCGCATCCACTCCGCCTCCGTCGTCGGGTCGATGATCCGCCACTGGATTTTCTGGTCCGCCAGCCACCGTCGGAGGGTTGCCAGCGTTGCCGCTTCCTGTGGCGTCCTGTCCAGAGTCTCCGACACGATCAGCACGAACCGCTCCCCCGGCGTCGGCGGCGGCGTCGGGGGAACCGGAGGGTTTGGCTTGTCGCCAGTCACCGTGATTTGTTTTGACAGCGGCGTGAATCGCTTCGCATCCCAATCCACCACGATGGCGGTCAGGACGTAGGTTCCGGGTTCACCAACCCAAAAAAGAGCGTTCCCGGCAACAACGCGACTGGGTGACGTGTCGAGCAAAGCGGTCGGCATGAATGCGGCTGATGCGGAGCCGGAGACCCCCGCCACGGAGAACCACGCGGGCTTGCCGGATGGCACCTCGTCTGGTCCAGCGATGGTGGGGACGGCGTCGGCGGCGGTAATCGCTGCCACGACCGCAGGCTGAGCCAGTCCATCCTGGCTCACGATCGCGGCTGGCAGGCAGCAGAGCAGCAACAGGGGGATTGCGTAGCGGATCATTGGTTAGCCTCCTGGAGTCAACTTGGCGCGAACGGCAGCGTCTTTCGCCTCAAGCAACTTGCGGAGTGCAACGGTGCGCTCCGGACCACCCTCCACAAACTTTGCCAGCCACTCAGCGAGTATCCCGAACGGCTTAGACACCTCCTGCAAGTGCGACGGAAGGTGCTCATAGGCGAACCATTTGAGCATTCGTTCTTCGCTCATTTCGCACCTCGCCGCTCGCGGATGAGCTTGATGAGTCCAACAACCGCCTCGACGATCGCCAGGATCGTCATCGGGTCGATGCCGGCCTTGAGCGCGGCCTCCGTCAGGTCTTGGCTCGCCAGTGTCTCCGGCCCATCATCATGTGCAAGCAGTGCTGTAAGCAGATCGTAGATCGGGTCGAACAATTTTGGGTCGCCGATGGACCGCTCCAAGAACGCCAGTACGGCGTCATCCGCCGGCGTCGGCGTCCGCTCGATCAACAGTTTGGCGATCTCACAGAGCTTCAACAGCCACGCCTGCACGGCCGCTTTGTCGCCGAAATCCGGCAGGTTGGCGATCACGCGGAAAATTCGCAACATTTCAAGAAATCGCATCGCATCCTCCAGGGGAAAGGGTTTGCCGAGAATCGGCATCCAGAATCGCGTGCAGGCGGTCTAGAGCGTGCCTGGCGGCCTCATAGGCGCCGTCAAGCGCGTGAGCCTTGACCGCGTCCCAATGCGGCGTAGCGGCATTCAGAAGGCACTCAAACTGCTGCACGTCGGCTTCGTCCATGTCCGTCGCGCGGCCAAGAAATACAATCGGCCGCGCAATGCGTCATGCCATTGCCGGCCGAGTCCCCACCAATTAGTGTACCGGAGAGTTTTTTTTCTGCAAGTGGACCCGCAATGGCGGGTTGCCGCCGACCGGCTCGGATTAGGTGGGTGGCACCTGCTCGCGGAGCTTTGCGGCCTCGACGTTGCTCAGCCGCGCCAACTCCAGGATGTCGCCGTCCGTCAGGCCGTCGCGGCAACCACCAGTGGCGGTCAAGCCGCTGCGGAACGAGTGCCACGCGCGGATGGCGAGGCCGCGGAGGCATTCGATCTCCACCCGCTCGGCCAGCAGCGTGTTGTAGGCGTCGGTGTAGGCGCGCAGCCGTTCGATTTCGCCAGCCTGCTCCTTGATGGTCCGGTGCAGCTCGGCGACGCGGAAGATCGTCTCGGATGTTATTTCGTCCATCACGTC
>JAMOAF010000435.1 GCA_023621895.1 Planctomycetota bacterium | reverse complement strand
GTCATCAGCACGGTCGAGGGGTAGGCGGCGGCCCCGCCCGGCACGCAGATGCCCACGCGCTGGAGCGGCAGGTATCGCTCGACGAGGTAGCCGCCGGGGCGCTCGATCCGCACGTCGCGGTGGAGGATCGCCCGCTGGAAATCAGCGATATTCTCGCGGACCTGGCGGACGGCGGCGAGAAAATCCGGGTCGGCCTTCGCGTGCGCCTCGTCCAGCTCGGCCTGGGGCACGCGGATGGTCTGGGGCGCGAGCTCGGCGCGATCGATCCGCGCGGAGTAATCCAAGACCGCCTCGAGGCCCTTGTGCTCCACGTCGCGGCAGATCCGGCGGACCACTTCCAGGGGTGAGAGGGGCTCGCCGAAGATTTCGATGGTTCGCTGGCGGCCCTCCTGGCTGACAATCTCGCCGCGTGGACTGAGCCTTTCTCGGAGGCGGGCCATCGCGGCCTTGATGTCGTCCTTGCGGCTATCAATCCAGCTGATTTTCAGGTCTTGGGGCGGCATCGAGCAGTCTCCCATCGGGCTCTTCCGGGCTGAGCGGCATGGCTCGCCAGAACATCAGACCGGGAAACCCTTCATTGTGTTCGCTTCGGCCGAGCAGCGGAACCCCCTGCGCGGCGGAGGCCTTTTCGGCCGCGAAGACCCGGCGGCGATAGGCCGTTTGGGCCGCCAGACGGTTAGCCGCGCGGGCCAAGTCCACGCGGCTGATCGTCGCTGGCGGCGCCGCGGTCGGAGGGCGGAGGTTTCCGAGCTGGAGCTGGGAAGACGGGAGCAATTCACGCATTTTCCGGTTTTTCCGCCGCCGCAAGCGCAGAATCCTGGCAGCGAGCGCGATCAGCGCCCTACAATTGGTGAGGGCGCGCGCCCAGAGTCTTTCGCCGTTTTTTCAGCCCCGCTTTGAACGTGAGACAGGTCCCAGCCTTGGATCCAGTGCTCTTCTCCATCACCTGCCCCACCTGCGAGGTTCGGCTCAGTGTCCGAAACGCTTCGGCGATCGGGGCCATTCTGAACTGCCCCAAGTGTGGGAGCATGGTCCACGTCGCACCGCCGCCCGACTGGCGGGAGCAGGCAGCGCCGTCGCCGCCTGAATCCAGCGCCGCGGGACAGTCCTCGGCGGCAGAGCCACCGGTCCTCACGCAGCGTCCGGCCGGAGTGCAGCCGCCGGACCTCCCGGTGAAGTCCGCGCGCGGCGCCGAGGTCCTCTCCGTGTCGGAATCGAGAGAAGACTACCCACCGGCGCACCAGCCGAGTCCCGCAGCCTCTCCGCGACAGGAGGAAGAAACGCCGCTTTCGGCTGGCCGAGCCGCGGCTATCTCTCCGGCGGGCACGAGTGCGGGCGCGATTGCGGGCTTGAGTGCGGGCGCGAGTGCGGGATTGAGTGCGGGCGATTCGGCTTTACCGCAATCGGCGTCGGCGCCGGAATCGGCGCCTTCGGCGCTGGAGACCCCGGTGGAGATGGCAGGGCAAAACATTCAGCCCTCGCCCGTGCCACCCCCGGTCGATTGGGCTTCGCCAGCAGAGGCGGCTGCTCGTAAGTGGCTGTTATGGAGCGCCGCTTCGGTGGCGGGACTGGTGGTCTTGGTCGGCGCCTGGTCGCTGCTCTCTAGCGGCAAGACCCCCAGGGACCTGGCGGCGCCCGCGGGCCCGCCGGCAGCCGCGCCGGTGGAACCGCCCGCCCCAGCGCCGCCGGCCGGCCCCGCGTTTGATGCCCGGTGGATTCCCGACGCGCCCGAGTTGTTGCTCCGCCTGGAGGTAGCGACGCTCGAAGCCTCGGGCGTGCTGGAGACGGTCTACCAGACCGCGCCCGGCGTCCGCGAGGCCGTTGCCGAGGGTCTCTTCAAGGGCTTTGGTTTGCAGCCCAAGGCGGTCCGGCGCGTGACGTGGGCTTCCGCGGACCTTGGCGATTGGACCGGCAAGGGCGTCGCCGTCATCGAACTGGCCGAAGGCCAGAATGCCGCCGTGCTGCGTTCGGCGGGCGAACCGCTCGACTGGCGGCTCGAAGACATCCCTGCTCGGCGACTGAACCGGCCCGCCTGGGCGCTGCCCTACGTTGTGCTCGACGATCGCACGATCGTCACCGGCGAAGCATCGCTGCTCAGGCGGCTTGCCGGCCGCGGCGGAAAAAGCGCGGACCTCGGCGGGCTGTCGCCGTTTTTTGCCTCCGCGCCGGCCGACGCCGATCTGCTCCTGGCCGTCGAACTCGGCGCGGCAAGAACGGCCGGCTGGCCGCTCCCGACCGAGTGGCTCGATGTGTGGCCCGAGGCGAAGGCCTCCTGGAGCCTGATCTGGGAGATGCCCGTCGGACTGGGCGTCGCCTACGACGGTGGCGAACTATCGCTGGTGGAGTTGGCCCTGATTTGCGACGGGCATACGGCGGCCGACAAGGTCCGCACGGCGCTGGAGCAATTCTCGCCCCAGGCAAAATCGGTGCTTGCCAACCGGATCGACCGGATGGCCGCCTCGATCGCCGCCGGCGAGATTGAGGCCGCCGAGGCGGGCCGCTACG
>JAMOAF010000331.1 GCA_023621895.1 Planctomycetota bacterium | reverse complement strand
CCTATGAAGCGGAGTCGATGGATGCCGTTGTGATGAATTTCACCCTGGAGCTCTTCGATACGCCGAATATCCAGCTTGTTCTCGGGGAAATCCACCGCGTGCTTCGACGCGAGGGGCGGGTCGTGGTTGCCGGGATCTCCAAGGAGGGCAGGCAGGACTTTGCCGTTCAGGCGTTCGAATGGACTCACCGTCACTTTCCTGGTCTGCTGGATTGCCGCCCGATCCACATCAGCCGCGCATTGGAGGAAGCCGGCTTTCTCGTTGTCGACGTGGCGATCGAACATATATGGGTTCCCGTCGAGATCGTGCTGGCCGTGAAACCATGACAGCCGCAGGAACCTTCACTCGCCGATTACTTGAGAAAGAGAAACGAGATATGACGACCGTTGCACCGCAACCGACGGCGATCGCCGACGCCACGAATTTCGGCAAGCTGGATGTCGCCGAACTCGAAAGCAGGCTGCGCACCTCACGTGCCGGCCTGACGTCCGGTGAGGCCCGGAGACGTCAGGGCCAATACGGGCTCAACGAAATCCGCGAGCAATCCGTCAATCCTCTGTACAAGTTCCTCACTTACTTCTGGGGTCCGATTCCCTGGATGATCGAAATCGCCGCCGTCCTCTCGCTGATCGTCCGGCACTGGGTTGACTTCTGCATCATCGGTGCGCTTCTGCTCGCCAATGCGGTTGTCGGATTCTGGGAGGAATACCAGGCGGGAAATGCCATTGCCGCCCTCAAAAAGAGACTGGCACTTCGCGCCCATGTCAAACGAGACAAGAAATGGACCGCCATCCCGGCGCGCGAGCTTGTGCCGGGTGACCTGATCCGCTTGCGGATCGGAGAAATCGTGCCGGCCGACGCCAAGCTCGCAGGCGAGAATTCCCTGGAAGTGGATCAATCGGCGCTCACCGGGGAATCGCTACCTGTAACGCGAAGGACCGGCGACGTCGTCTACTCCGGGTCAATCGTCCGCAGAGGCGAAACCGACGCGTTCGTCTATGCCACGGCAGCGAATACGTACTTCGGCAAAACGGCTCAATTGGTGGAGGAAAGTGCATCAACGAGCCATTGTCAGAAAGCCCTCCTCAAGATTGGCGACTTCCTGATCCTGCTTGCGATCGCCCTGGTGGCAGTGATTCTGGCGGTTGCCTTGTTCCGCGGCGACCCCATGATGACGACGGTGCAATTTGCCCTCGTGTTGACCGTGGCCGCAATCCCCGTGGCCCTTCCGACCGTGCTTTCGGTCACGATGGCCGTGGGGGCAAAGCTCCTCTCGGCGTCGCAGGCGATTGTCAGCCGCCTGGCATCCATCGAGGAACTCGCCGGCATGGACATCTTGTGCTCCGACAAGACAGGAACGTTGACACAGAACAAGCTGACTCTGGGGACGCCCTACACGGTGAAGGGAGTCAGCGCGGAGGAGACGATCCAGGCTGCGGCGCTGGCCTCTCGCGCCGAGGACGACGATCCAATTGACCTGGCCGTGCTGGGCGGATGGAAGCCCGGGCAGACCGGCGCCGGCCAGACGATCAAACACTTCGTACCCTTTGATCCGGTCAACAAGCGCACGGAAGCGACCGTCGAAACTCGGGACGGCGGCGCCTTCAGGACTACGAAAGGGGCGCCGCAGGTCATCCTGAAGATCTCTGCAAACGCAGACCAGGTCCGCACCGATGTAGACAAAGTCATCGACGACCTGGCGGCGCGTGGATATCGGGCCCTCGGAGTTGCGCGCACGGACGCGAACGGTCAGTGGCAGTTCCTCGGCATCCTGCCGCTCCACGATCCACCTCGCGACGACTCCAAGACCACGCTCGAGGCGGCTCGCAATATGGGCTGCCGCGTGAAAATGGTGACCGGCGACCAGCAGCCGATCGCGAGAGAGATCGCCAGGGAGCTCGCGATGGGCTCGAACATCCTCGATGCCGAAGTCTTTGCCGCTACGAGCCACCACGAGACAGGCCGTCTTGCCGACGCGATCGAACAGGCCGACGGATTCGCCCAGGTCTATCCCGAACACAAGTACCACATTGTCGACGTCCTACAGCAACGCGGGCATGTTGTAGGCATGACCGGCGACGGCGTGAATGACGCCCCGGCGTTGAAGAAAGCCGACGTCGGCATCGCTGTTTCCGGCGCCACCGACGCGGCTCGCGCGGCGGCAGACATCGTATTGTTAACCCCCGGCCTGTCCGTGATCATTGGCGCGATTGAAGAAAGCCGCAGAATCTTCCAGCGGATGAGGAACTATGCCCTCTACCGCATCGCCGAGACGATCCGAGTTCTGCTCTTCATGACGCTGTCGATTCTGATTTTCAATTTCTATCCCGTCACTGCGGTCATGATCGTACTGCTCGCTTTGCTGAACGACGGAGCCATCCTCTCGATCGCCTATGACCATGTGAACTACTCAAACCGCCCGGAGACGTGGAAGATGCAGGAGATTCTGGGGCTGGCGACGGTTTTGGGAGTCGTCGGCGTCGCTGCATCTTTCGGATTGTTCTACCTGGGTGAACGGGTGTTTGGTCTGGATCGCGCCGTGATCCAGAGCCTCATGTACCTCAAGCTCTCGGTTGCGGGGCACCTGACCGTCTTCGTTGCCCGCACGCGCCGCCCCTTCTGGTCCATCCGTCCGGCGCCGATCCTCTTCTGGGCGGTTGTCGGCACTCAAGTGATTGCGACGCTGATTGCCGTCTACGGCATCGGCTTGATGACTCCCGTCGGTTGGAGCTGGGCGGCGGCGGTGTGGGGATATTGCCTGACCTGGTTCCTGGTTGCCGATGCTGCAAAAGTGATGACCTGCCGCGTGTTTGACGAGCCGAGCGGAGGCTTTCTGCTTGCACGCAGGAAATACTGAGCGCCGGAGCGGCGCCCGCGAAACGCAACCGAGCCAGCCCGCTGACTGGGGACCCGGCGTCAGGCATCGCTGGAGTTTCCCGCCGGTTTGCCGCCCCTCGCGCCGGAAAGCCGCGCGACCAACAAGCCGACCAGCAGGATGGTCATCGTGCCGACCACCGGGACCATGAACGCATGGAATGGACTGAGCCAGCCGGTGCCCTGTCTCTGAAACCAAGCGCCGAGCTGCCCGGCCTGGCTTCCCGGAGACTGTGACAGCAAATAGTCGATCAGCTTGGGAAAGGACATCCAGAGAATGACCAGGACTCCGGTGACCACTCCGGCCGCCGCCGCGGGATTCTCCGCTCGCCGGCTGACCATGCCCAGCAGGAACAGGCCGCACATGCCGCCGCCGAAGATGCCGGAGAGCGTCCACCAAACGTCCAGCGCACTGTCGGTCAGCTTGACCAGGACCAGCGCCATGCCCGTGCCGAGGATGCCCCACGCGATCGTGCTCGCATAGAGCGCCAGCATGCACTGCTTCTCGGTGGCGCGCGGATTGAAGAAGCGGCGATAGTAGTCGGTCATCAACAGCGTGGCGGACGAGTTCAGGCTGGTCGATACCGTGCTCATCGCCGCCGCGAAAATCGCCGCAATCAACAGGCCGGTCAGTCCCGGCGGCAGGTGCTTGGCGATGAAATGCGGAAACACGCGATCGCCGATCTCCGCGTCCGTCAGTCCCGCCGCTTCGCCGCTCAAGGCGCGCCGGTAGTCCGGGGTCGGAACAGTCGCCCCGGCGTCCTGGTATTCAGGATACACGCCCTGCTGCATCAACCGCTGCCGGGCGACCAATTGCCTGACCTCCGGCAGCTCGCGCTCGTGCTGATCGGAATGGTAATACACGAACAATGTCGTGCCGATCAGGAAAAAGACGGCCGATACCGGGACATAAAGAACCCCGCCCAGCCAGAGGCTCTTCCGCGCCTCGCGGTCGCTGCTCGACGCGATGTACCGCTGGATGTAGCTCTGATCGATGCCGAAGTTTTGCAGGTTGATAAACAGGCCGTAGAGCAGAACGACCAGGAACGTGGCCGAGCCCGCGTCAAACCACAGCCGCCCGTGATCCATTCCCGCGCCGAACTGGCCCAGGCTGAATTTGCCGGCCGCGGCGGCCGTTGAGAATGCCTCGAGAGGGCCGCCTTCGACGCGCAGCAGCATCACCGCCAGGCAGATCACCGCGCCGGCCATGAGGACGAGAGCCTGGATCGCGTCGGTCCAGATCACGGCGATGATCCCGCCGACAAACGAGTAGATCGTCACCGAGACGCCCGTGAAGATGATCACCAACCGGATATCCCAGCCGAAGATCACCGCCATCGGCAAGGCCATCAGGTACATCACGACCCCCATCCGCGCGATCTGCGTGAGCAGATAGAAGACGCTCGCATACAGCCGAGCCCAGACGCCGAAGCGGTGCTCCAGCAGCGCGTAGGCCGACACCTCGCCGCTCGCCCGGTAGTACGGCAAGAACCACCGCACGGCAATCCAGGTGGCGATCGGGATCGAAAGACTGAAGACGAAGGGGTTCCAATTGTCGGCGAACGACTTGCCGGGCAGGGCCAGGTAGCTGATGCTGCTCAGGTACGTGGCGAAGATCGACAGCCCGCAAACCCAGCCGGGTAGCGCGCGGCTCGCGGCGGTAAAACCCTCCGTCGACCGGCTCTTCCCCCAGAAATAGAAGCCGATCGACATCGTCGCCGCGAAGTACGCCGCAAGCACGGCCCAGTCAAGTGGAGTGAAATGGCTGTTCACTGGTCTCCTCCGCCAGGTTGCCGGGAATCTCTTGTGAAACATTCCGGGCGTTGAGCGCTGCCGCCGGCGCCGGTTCGGTCGATGGCCTCTGGCCTTGCACGACAAGTGGGCCGATCAGCCAACTCTTATTGTCGGTTAGCGCGCCGCTCCGGTTCGCCGAACGCAGAAATTCCGGCGTGGTCGAACGACTCCCGCCGCGCGTGACGGGGGCATCTCGTCATCGGCCGGACTTCGCACGCGGATTGAGCAGGTAGTACAAGTAGCCGTCCTCGGCCCCGATCACCAGGTCCGGCAGGCCGTTGCGGTTCCAGTCCACCACCGTGGGGCTGGTCGTGTGGCCCGCCAGGCGCCGTGAATCGACCGCGCCCTGGTTGGCCAGCACGGTCTTGCCCTCCTTCTGGCCCAGGTTGCGGAAGAAGTCGACATTGACGCTGTTGGCCAACAAGTCGAGCCGTCCGTCGCCATCCCAGTCGGCGAAGCAGAGCTTGCGGCGACCGCTCCCCCCGGCCGTGCCGGCGTTCAAACGCAGCGGCGCCCCGCCGGCGTCGACGAAAACACGCTCGGGCGGCAGCAGCACGAGCTTACCATCCCGCTTCGCCCGGGGGAACAAGGCCAGGTATCCCTCGTGATCCAGCATCACCAGGTCGGGCAGCCCATCCTCGTTCCAGTCGATCACTACCGGCGTTGTCCGCCACTGGGTGGCCAGCTCGCCGGGCCGCGGCTCCCACCAGGTCCAGGCGGGCTTGGGCGGCCTGCCCGGCCACTCGACCTCCACGGGAACGGCCGCGGCAAACCGCGGCGACGGGCGCGTGCCCGTGTTGCGGAACCAGACCACTTTGCCCCAGATCGAGTTGACGACGAGGTCCGGCAGGCCGTCCAGGTCCCAATCCGCCACGCTCAGCGTGGTGTAGCCCCACTTCGCCTCGCATGGCCCTTGGATCGAGCCGTTCGGGCCGGCCAGGATGCGGATCGGCCGCCCGTCGGCCTCCACCAGCTTCGGCTCTGCCCACTTGGCCGGGCAGGCCCCGTCGAGGTTCTCGATCCAGCCGATGTATCCGGCCGTATTGCCGCAAACCAGGTCCAGGTCCCCGTCAGCGTCCCAGTCGAAGGCGACCGGCGTCACCAAGGCACCGAACTTCACGTCGTCGGCCTGCTGCTGGAAGAACCGCGGAGCGGCAAACACCGGCAAGCCGCCGGCCACCTTGCCCGTGTGCTCGACCAGCGCCACGCGCCCGTCCTCCTGGCCGACCACCAGGTCCAGGTCGCCGTCGCCGTCCCAGTCGAGGGCAACCGGCACGATCATGCACAAGTCCATCGTCAGGGGCCGGTCGCCAAGCGCGAGCGGGCGCCCCGCCGCGTACTCCGGCTTCGTCCGCGTGCCGATATTCTCGAAGTAGGTGAACGTGTCGACGAACTCGCCACAGAGCAGGTCCAAGTCGCCGTCGCCGTCAAAGTCGCCGAAATTGGGCGAGGGCATGCCGAACACGTCGACGGGCTTGCCACCGGCTTCGATCTTCACCGGCTTCTCGTACTCGGGCGCGTCCTTCGCACCGCGGTTGCGCAGGAGGTAAACAAAACCGTGCAGGGGTCCGCGGGTCCAGCGGCCCTCGGCGTCGAAGGCGTTGTCCCAACCGTACTCCGTCCAATCGCCAACTCCAACGACCAGGTCCATGTTGCCATCGCCATCGTAATCCGCGTAGCGCCACTGGTTGGCGCGGACGCGCTGGGGATGGATGTTCGCCGGAAGGGGCAGCTTCACCGGGTTGGCCAGGCCGTTGGGCCGGAAGTCGGGATACTCCGCCCCCGGCGCCATCACGCGCACGCCGCCATCGACGTAGGACGGCGTGATGTTCGACGCCCCTTGGCTGATCCGCACCCCCGCCTTGAACACCGGAAATTTGACGTTGCCGTCAGGGTTCTCGAAGAAGTAAGTCCCGTTGTAGGGCACGTCGGGGCACGCCACGACCAGGTCGAGGTCGCCGTCGCCGTCAAAGTCCATCGGCACCGGCCACGCCCAGAGCCCGACGCCCAGATCGACGGTCAATCCGGGGTTGCCGTACGCGATCCGCTCCAAGGCCGGCGCGGGGGCCGGGGCCTTCGCTTCAGCGGCGCCAGCCGTCGGCGCTGCCGCGCCCAAGAGCCCGAGAATCAGCACGCTGAAGCCGCATTGCATGGCTGTGTTGCTCATCATCGCCTTTCTCCATAAACCCGCACGCCGGCCTGTTGGCCAAGCGTGGCTGAAACCAATCCGGCGCCGATTCCCAGACCTTGGGCCGAGGCCCGGCGCACGTGCTCACGTGACTTGCCCCATTATTACGGTGGGCCATTCAATAGCCGATCTTGCCCTGGCCATACCGCGACCACGCGGTGATCATCGACTGCGTCGAAACGCTCGTCGCCCGGATCGCCGCTCGGCCAGCCCAGCCAGGGCAGAATGTGGTGCCCCGCCTGAATCAGGCCGATCTGGTGGTCCGCATCGAACGTGTTGCGAACGGTGCCCACGTTCCAATGACTGGCCAGCGGCAGCGGCCTCCCCTCCGGACCATTCGGAGGCAGCAGGGCCTCGCGGCGGATTTCCCTGGCGACGCGCCGAGCGGCCGCCGTGGGGGCGTCTTCCCCACGCGCCGCGCCGCCGAGCCACGCGGCCGCGAGCGTCGCCGCTGCCGTGCCGAAGAGCAGAAGTCCCGGTTTCATCGATCGACTCGGAATGAGTTGGAATGTGGTCGTCCACGATCACGACGATGAGGGTATTCTGGTCCTCTTGACCGCGCGCGGCAAGAGCGGGCCTCTTTCCACCAGCCCCAAGAGGCCCTATGATAGACCGCAAGAAGGGAGATCGACCAATGGCATGTTTGCGCGTTTGTCTCGGACTGTTTGTGATTCTGCCCCTGCTCGGTTGCGATCGCGGCGCGCCGGCCCCCTCGGCCGCCCCGGTTCCCGCTCCCCCCTCCGCACCGCCCGAGGAGAGCGTAGCGAAACAGGCGCCGCCGGCGGCCGGCGATGCCCAGCAAGCGATCGAAGCGCTACAGAAATCGGGAGCCGAACTCAAAAAAGACGCCGAAGGCAGCGTCGTGGAGGTCAGCTTCCGCGGCGCGGAGATCGATGACCGCGCCCTGGAACCCTTGAAGCGCCTCGAGCGGGTCCGAACCGTCCGGCTCAGCGAAACCGGCATCACCGATGCGGCCTTGGCGGTCCTCGGCGAGCTGCCTTCGCTCCAGACCGCGGAATTGCAGGAATGCCAGATTTCCAATGCGGGACTGGAAAAGCTGGCCGCCGCCGGTAACCTGCGGGTGCTGCGATTTTCCGGAAAAAACGGCAAAACAACCGTCGATGACAAGGGCATGGCGCACCTGGCCGGGTTGGCAAGCTTGAAGGTCCTGGGTCTCGACTTTCTCTGGATCAGTGGCGACGGCTTGAAGCAGCTTGCCGGCCTGAAGAACCTCGAGGAGTTGTTCCTGTCGAAGACGCTGGTCGATGACGACGCCCTAGCCACGCTCGCGCAGTTCCCGAACCTGAAAAGGCTCCGTATCTCGCAGTGCCAGGTGAGCGACGCCGGGCTGGCCCATCTGGCCAATTTGTCGAAGCTCGAGGATCTCGACTTGAGCGAATGCAGCTTGATCACCGATCAGGGCCTGGCCCACCTGGCGAACAAGAAAGAACTCAAGAAGCTCAATCTCTGGCGCGTGGCGATCACCGATGCCGGCGTGGCTCACCTGGCCGGGCTGACGAACATGGAATGGCTCAACGTCGACAACACCCAGTTGACCGACGCCGGACTGCCGCACCTGGCGGGGATGACCCGGCTCACCTTCCTGCACCTCGGATCGACGGCGGTTTCCGATGCGGGCTTAAAGCACCTCGAACCGCTCACGGCGCTCGAGGATTTGAAAGTCACCCGCACCGCGGTCACGGAAAAGGGTGTTGAGCAACTCCAGAAGAAGCTGCCCAACACCCGGATTCAATTGCAGTACATCGCGGGGCAGTAAGCTCTGCCGATTGCCGCCCCGTCGAGCGGAATTCCTTCCGTTTGCCGCACGGAGCGAAGACCCAGCCCGTCCCCGCGCCTTAAACGACTTCCCAACCGGCGCGATATTGCTTGTTGACGTACTTGTCAGCCGCGGGGCAGTTGGTGGCCTTGAGGTTCTTGGCGTCCCACTGGAGACGCTCGCCCGTCCGATAAGCGACCGTACCCAGAATAACCGCCTCGCTCAGCGCGCCGGAATAGTCGAAGTTGCACGTCGTGGGCGAACCGTCCTTGCAGGCCTTGATCCATTCGGCATGGTGGCCGATCGAGGTGGGGATCGAGGGGGCCGGCGGCTTGAAATTGGCGAATTTCTCGGCCGGGAAGAGCCGGTAGCTGCCATAGTCGGCAAACATCATCCCCTCGCTGCCAATGAACATCACACCGCTGCCCGGCACCCGTTGGCCGGCAATTTCCTTCGGAATCAGGTTGCCGTCGTACCAGGTCAGTTTCACGGGGGGCAGGCCCTCGCGCTCGGGGAACTCGTAGCGGACGATCAGGCCGAGCGGGCAGGTCTCCGGATGCACCTCGGGGCCTTCGGCCTCACATGTCACCGGGTGGCGCAGATTGAGCGCCCAGAACGGCAGGTCCATGTAGTGGCAGGCCATGTCGCCGAGCGTGCCGGTGCCGAAATCCCACCAGCGGCGCCAATTGGCCGGATGGTAGACGCCGGGCCAGAAGGGCCGCTCCGGCGCCGGGCCCAGCCAGAGGTTCCAGTCGAGCGTTGCGGGCGGTTCTTGACCACCCTCCGGTCGCTCGCCGCCGCCCCACGCTTTGCCGACCCAGACGTGGACTTCACCGATCTTGCCGATCGCGCCGGACTGGACGATTTCGACAACGCGGCGGTAATTATCGCCGGCGTGAATCTGCGTGCCCAATTGGGTCGCCAGACCGCGCTTCTTGGCCTCCTCGGCCAACAGCCGCGACTCGAACACCGTGTGCGTCAGTGGCTTTTCGCAATACACGTGCTTGCCCGCCCGGATCGCGCGGATCGACGCCGGGGCGTGATGGTGGTCCGCCGTGCCGACGACCACCGCGTCGATCTTGCCCGCCTCTTTCTCGATCATCTCCCGGTAGTCGGCATAGGTCCGCGCATTCGGAAAACGTGCCGCCGCCCGATCCAGGTAGTTCTTGTCCACGTCGCAGAGGGCGACGATGTTCTCGCCCTTGACGCCGTCGATGTCAGCCTGCGCCCGGTTGGCCGTGCCCACGCAGGCGATGTTGAGTTTTTCGTTGGGAGAAGCCGACTCGGCGGCGGACAGTTCGCTCCACACGCCGGAAGACAGGAGAGCGGCCCCCGCCCCGGTGATCTTCAGAAAGTCGCGACGATTGACGCTGGAATGTTGTGTCATGGTCTGTTTCCTCGTACAAGTCTGTGGCGGTCGCCCCGACCGCCTGGAAAAGGGATAACATACTCGACGGAACTCCGGGCTGCAAACTAGCGGCCGCCTACTCCAGCCCGCGGCGCTTGAGCAACGGCTCGATCCGGGGCTCCCGTCCGCGGAACCGCTTGTATAGCTCCATCGGCTCCTCGGTGTTGCCCCTGGCGAGGATGTTGCGGCGGAATGCCTCGGCGGTCGCGCGATCGAACAAGTCGCCTTTCTCGCGGAACGCCTCGAAGGCATCAGCGTCGAGCACCTCGGCCCAGACGTAGGAGTAATAGCCCGACGAATACCCGCCGGCAAAGATGTGCTGGAAATAGGGGCTGCGGTATCGGGGCGCGATCTGGTCGACAAGGCCGATCCGCTGCATCGATTGGCGCTCGAAATCGAGGACATCCACGTCCGGCCGCGCGGCGGTGAGCGTGTGCCAGTCCATGTCGAGAAACGAGGCCGCCAGGTACTCCGTGGTGGCGAACCCCTGGTTGAAATGCTGCGACTTCTCGATCTTTTCGACGAGCGCATCGGGCATCGGCTCGCCCGTCTGGTAGTGCCGGGCGTAAATTCTCAGCATCTCCGGCGCCGATGCCCAATTCTCCATGATCTGCGAGGGCAACTCGACGAAATCGCGGACCACGTTGGTCCCGGAAAGCGACTTGTACGTGCACTCCGAGAGCAGGCCGTGCAGGGCGTGGCCGAATTCGTGGAACAGCGTCTCCACCTCGTCGAACGAGAGCAGCGAAGGCTTATCGGCGGCCGGCTTGGAGAAATTGCCCACGTTGTAAATTACCGGCCGGACATCCTTTTCGCCGATCCGCCGCTGTTCGCGGAACTCGCCCATCCAAGCGCCCCCCCGCTTGCTTGGCCGGGGGAAGTAGTCGACGTACAGGACGCCCACGTGCCGGCCGTCGGCCTCCTTGACCTCGAAGACGGTCACGTCCTTATGATAACCGGGAATCTCTGGCCGTTTCTCGAATTTCAGCCCGTAAAGCCGCGTTGCCAGGCCAAACGCTCCGTCGAGCACGTTCTCCAACTTGAAATAAGGCCGGAGCATCTCCTCATCCAGGTCGTACCTGGCCTTTTTGACCTTTTCGGCATAGTGCCACCAGTCCCACGATTGGAGCTGGAAGCGGCCGCCTTCCTCGTCGATCATTTTCTGCATCTCGGCCGCCTCGGCTTTCGCCCGCTCCAGGGCCGGAGTCCAAAGCTTCCGCAGCAATTCGTAGACCTTGCCCGGTTCCTTGGCCATGGCGTCTTCAAGCACGAATGCCGCGTGGGTCTCATAGCCGAGCAGACTGGCCCGTTCGACCCGCAACGCCGCCATCTCGGCGAGGATCTTCTTGTTGTCGAGCTCGTCGCCGTGGTTGCCCCGCTCGAGGTATGCCTTGTAGATTTTCTCCCGCAGGTCGCGCCGTTGCGAGTACTGGAGAAAGGGGATCATGCTCGGCTTGTGGAGCGTGAAGACCCAC
This sequence comes from Planctomycetota bacterium, assembly GCA_023621895.1. Lineage (GTDB taxonomy): Bacteria > Planctomycetota > Planctomycetia > Pirellulales > Thermoguttaceae > JAAYCB01. The sequence continues at coordinate 650 of JAMOAF010000331.1, read as the reverse complement.
TTGCCCTCGTGTCCGCGCTCGGCCGCCGCCTCCTCCGCCGCGGCAATCACGCCCTCGGGCAAACCGGCCAGGTCGGCCCGGTTGTCGACGACCAGCTCGAAGCGGTTCTCTTCCTTGAGAACGTGCTCGGCGAAACTCAGGCTCAACAGGGTCAGCTTCTTGTTGATCGCCTTGAGCCGCTCCTTTTTGTCAGCAGGCAAGTTCGCACCGCCGCGAACGAATCGCTTGCGCGTCTCGTCGAGCAGCCGGCGCTGCTCGGGCGCGAGATCGAGCTGGTCCCGCTTCTCCCAGATCGCTTCGACTCGCTGGAACAACTGCTCGTTGAGGAGGATTTCATCGCCGTGCTGCGACAGCTTGGGCGCCACGTCCTTGGCGATCACCTCCATCTGGTCGTTGTTCATCGACGATTTCATCGCGAAGAACACGCTCGCGACCCGATCGAGCATCTCCCCGCTGCGCTCGAGCGCTTCGACCGTGTTTTCGAAGGTCGGCGGCGATTTCTCGCCATTAATCGCGGTAATCTGTTCCTTGTGCCGCCGCATCCCCTCGTCGAAGGCCGGCGCGTAATGCGCCAGTTCGATTTTGTCGAACGGCGGCACTCCGAACGGCGTATCCCAATCGCCGAGAAAGGGATTGGCCGCGGACTCGGA
>JAMOAF010001096.1 GCA_023621895.1 Planctomycetota bacterium | reverse complement strand
CCCCGTAATCACCGGGAGAACCACCATCCAGCAGAGCTCGAAGAAGACCTGGCCCGCGGGAAAATTGTCGACCATCCGGCCCAGCGACAGCCAGAGCACCCCTGGAACGACCAGCGGCGACAGGACCGTTGCCGACGTGGTCAGGCTGACCGAATAGCTGACGTTTCCCCGGGCGATGAGCGTGAGCACGTTGGAGGCCATTGCCCCGGGCACGCACCCAACCATCACGATGCCGATCATCCAGGGACCCTCCAGCCCAAACAACCGGCCGACGCAGTACGCCAGAAGCGGCATGGAAACGTACTGCACCACCGTCCCGGCGAGCACCAGCGGCCAGCGCCGGAACACCTGTGCGATTTCCTCCGCCGGCAGCAGCGAGCCAATCGCCAGCATCGTCACGGCGATCATGCCGCTGAGCCAACCCTTGGTCGCTACGAAGGGGTCGAACTGCACGCCCGGCAGCAGCCTCGAGCACACCGCGGGCCAGAAAAAAGCCAGCAGGCACAAGGCAACGAGCCAGAAGAGGAGCAGCTTCTCTAGAACGGTTCGGATCGAGTGAACCAAGCGATCCATGGCGGATTTCTTCGGTGTCTGGTTGAAGGGGGGGACAGGTTACAGGGCAGAGGATGCGAGGTTTTTCGAGTGGGGCGCCAGAAGCCCTTTACGCGGAAAATGCACTTTGTCCCATGGTATCGTTATGCCATACTGTCTGTCGATGTGCCGCTCCGACCGACGGCGAGGCGGTGTCATGGGCCTGGAGACGGCTGTAGCGCGAATAGTCCGAGACTGTGGGAACGCGTCTCGGAGAGATGCCTGTACAGAGACGGCCTGGAGACCCAGGCTGCGAAGCGCGATGACGGGAAAGGAGTCTGCATGAGCCGGGATGACGAGCGGAAAGCCGAGCGGGGGCGGCCGCTTTGCGTCTTTTTCAGCGCGGGGGAGCCGAGCGGCGACATTCACGGCGCGAACTTGATTCGCCAGCTCAAGGCTCAGCAGGGGGAGATCGAGTGCGTTGGCTATGGCGGCCCGGAGATGGCCAAGGCCGGCTGCCGGCTGCACGCCGACCTGACCGCGCTGGCCGTGATGTGGATTTTGCGGGTGTTGACCAACCTGCACAAGTTTTGGGGCCTGGTCAGCCGTGCGGATCGCTATTTCCGCCATCACCGGCCGGATGCGGTCGTGCTCGTGGATTATCCGGGCTTCAATTGGTGGATCGCGCGGCGGGCAAAGGTCCACGGGATTCCCGTCTTCTACTATACTCCGCCACAAATCTGGGCTTGGGCCCAATGGCGGATCAAGAAGATGCGGCGGCTGGTCGATCACGTGCTGGCCGCGCTGCCCTTCGAGGCCGAATGGTTTCGAGAGAAGGGATGCAACGCCACGTTCATTGGGCACCCGTTCTTCGACGAGGTTGAGCGGGAACCACTCGATGAAGCGTTCCTGGCGCGATTTCGCGCCGCCCGCGGTCCGCTGGTGACGATCCTGCCGGGCTCGCGGACGCAGGAAGTGGAAAAGAATTTCTCGGCATTTCTCGACGCGGCCGAGAAGATTCACCAGAAGGTTCCCGGTGTGCGGCTGGCGGTGGCTTCGTTCAAGCCGCACCAGGCGGAGTTGGCCCGGCGGATGCTGGCCGGGCGCAGCCTGCCCGTGGAAATCCACGTCGGCAAGACACGGGAGCTCATCCACCTGGCCGACTGCTGCATGGCGGTTTCCGGGTCGGTCTCCCTGGAGCTGCTGTTCCACGCCAAGCCGACGGTGATTCAGTACAGGATCAGCCGGGCGGCCTTCTTCGTGCAGAAATTCTTCCGCAAGGTCAAATACATCACCCTGGTGAACCTGTTGACCACAACCGAACTGTTTCCGAAGGACGTGACGCCCTACGACCCCACCCAACCGGACGCCGAGAAAGTCGTCTTTCCCGAGTACCTGGCCTGCGAGGACAAATCGTTGCAGGTGGCCGCCCACGTGATCGAGTGGCTGACGTCGCCAGAGGCACGGGCGCGGCGCGTGGCGCAGCTCGTCGCGCTCCGAGACCGCGTGGGGCATGGCGGGGCCGCCTCGCAAGCGGCGGAGTACATCCTGCGGACACTGGACGAGTCGCGGCCGCGCCCGCCGCGACCCCATTTCTTGGGGCGTGTGAATAGCCATCAGCCGTCAGCCAGGAGTCGCCAGCCCGAGGCTGACGGCTGCTAAATGAGCTTGCGTGATTCCGGGAGGAATTCATGAGAGCGTGATAGCCGCGTGGGCTTGCCCCGCGGCGCGCCTGCGCTGCGGCACAACCCGTACGTAACGAAGCGCGGGGCAAGCCCACGCGGCTATCTGAATAACAGCCGCTTTTTCCACGAATCACGCAAGTCGATTTAGCCCGCCCGGGGCCACCGGACATCGCGGGGCAAGCCCGCGCGGCGCTTGCAGCGGCTGTCGCGTCTCTCTATGCTGGCGGAGGCAGGAACAGCCTTGCACGGCCGATTTGGTCAGAAGAGCAGACATGATCGCCATCAAGCC
>JAMOAF010000868.1 GCA_023621895.1 Planctomycetota bacterium | reverse complement strand
CGCTCCAGAGGCCCGGCCTCGGCCGGTTTGCCTTCCTTCTGGGCTTTCTCTCGCAACTCGCCCAGCTCTCGCATCAGCGCTTCCATGCGCTCGCGGAGTTTTTCGCGCTGGGCTTGGATTCGCTCGCGCGCTTCATCCACACGGCGTTCGGCCGCTTCGCGCGGCCGATCGCCTTCGCGTGGCCGATCCCCTTCGCGCGGCCGATCACCTTCGCGTGGCCGGTCGCCTTCGCGCGGCCGATCACCTTCGCGTGGCCGGTCGCCTTCGCGTGGCCGGTCGGCTTCGCGCGGCCGGTCGCCTTCGCGCGGCCGGTCGGCCTCGGGCCGCTTGTCGGCTTCGCGTGGCTGCTCGGCCTCTTTTGGCTTTTCCCCTTGAGCGAGCAAGATCAGATCGGCGGGTGAGCCTTGCTCAAGCTGTACCGGCTTGGGCGGGGCGGGCGCTTGTGCCTCAGCCAGCGCGCCGCCGGCGGGGCCGAGGAGGGCCGCCAACGCGGCAGCCGCCACCGACTGGCGCCAGGAAACCTTCAATACATTCATCGTGTCGTCTCCCATCGTACAGGATGCCTTGGGATGGACCCAAAGCGTGCAGAAAACCGCCACAAGAATCAGAAGTCCGGCCGCCATCGGCCTTGCCAACGCCGTTGTGCGACCCTCGGGCAGGCTTCGTCGACCTTTGCGCAAGTCGAGCAGGAGCTGGACCCGGCGGGCCAGGCCCGAACGAAGCCCCGAACCGTCAGCCGCCAGCCAGCCGACCCGCCGCTTGCCGGCCAGTTGGCGGCCGAGCTTCACCAGGCAGTCGGCCAGCGCGTTGGGGCCGTCGGGCAGAACGAGGCTCGCTTCGTCGGCCGCCTGCTCCGAGGCCGTTTCCAGCCGCCGGCGGCACCAGTGAACCGCCGGATGCCACCAGGCGAGGGCCGCCAGCAGATCGGCCGCCAACAGCCACGCCGGATCGCCGGCCGCCAGGTGCGCAAGCTCGTGGGCGAGGATCACCCGCTGCTCGCCGGGCGTGAACCGCCCAGTGAAATCGGCGGGCACCAGGACCATCGGCCGCAACAGGCCCAAGGCCACCGGAGCCGGCAGCCGGCCGCCAATGCCGAGCCGCACCCGGCGCCGATAACCCAGGCGGCCGCACAAGGCGGCCACTTCCCCGGCCAGCTCGTTGCTCTCGGCAATCGGCCAGCATCGCAGGACGCGCGCCACGCGCCAGCGCCTCCAGGCGATCAGTCCGAGCAGTACGGCGGCCACCGCGCCCCAAAGGACCGGCAGCGCCATGCGATAATCCGATCGCCGGGGCGTCTCGGGGAGCGCTGCTGCAAGCCGGGCGTCGCCGCCGGGTTCTCGTTGCGCGGCAAAAGCATCCATCGCCCAATCGCCGCCCGGCTCCCAGCGTTCTACAGACATCGGCGGATCGTCCCACAAGTGCGGCGGAGAGCGGGGCTCGGAATTGCCGGCGGCCTGTTCGATCGGCGCGTCCCCGATCCGTCCCCACAACACGCTCACCGCCCGCGAAAGGCCCGTCGCCTCGATGATCATCAAGACATAGATGCCGAGAATCGCGGACTGCCAGAGGGCCCGCCGGAAGGCGGCGGCCGCAAGAATTCGTTCGGCCGCGGCCGCTGCAACAGCGACGGCGATCCCGCCGATTGCCAGGGTCAACACGGCGTGGGCGAACACGTCGAAGGCTGCCGCGGAAGAATCGTGCATGACTTGGACTGTTCTTGCGTCGGTTGGGAGGCGCAAAATCCGGTTCCCAAGCTGGAGCTTGGGAACCAGGAGTAATAACACCGGGCGTGAAATGCGGTTCCCAAGCTGGAGCTTGGGAACCAGGTTAATAGGGGAGCTTGGGAACCAGGAAATGCGGTTCCCAAGCTGGAGCTTGGGAACCAGGGTCAAAAGGGGAGCTTGGGAATCAGGTTAAATCGGGAGCTTGGGAACCAGGCGCACAAACATCAGGCGTTACTCCCGCGACCTCTGCCGGCGAATCAGTTCCTCCAGTTCGTCCAACTCCCGCCGGTCGACTTCGCGGGTCTTCAGCAAGTGACTTACCGTCCGGGCCAGGCTGCCGCCGAACAGGCGGTCAACCAGGTCGCCGGACATCGTGCGGGCAACGTCGTCCGCGGCGACCGCCGGTTCATAAATGAATCGGCGGTCCTCGGTGCGGTGGCCGACCAACCCCCGGTCCTCCATTTTGCGCAACATCGTGGCCACCGTGGTATAGGCCAGCCGGTCGCCGTCGAGCCGCGCCTTGACTTCGGCAACCCCCAGCGGGCCGTGTTCCCAGAGCACGCGCATGATCTTGAGCTGAAGATCTCCCAGCCGGAGATTCGTCTTCGCGGCCATCGCAGGGCCCTCCATGCGGATGTGATTACCACGGTAATACTACTCAAGTAGTCAAGGGCGGTCAAGCGTTTTTCTGGCGCAGCGGCGAGTTCTGTGGGCTGGTGGTTGGTGGTTGGTGGTTGGTGGTTGGTGGCTGGTGGTTGGTGGGTGGTGGTCATTTCGAGTC
>JAMOAF010001173.1 GCA_023621895.1 Planctomycetota bacterium | reverse complement strand
CGGAGATTCGTCCGGCCGGCGTTGTTAGCGCACCAGAGCGGATAACCGCTGTTGGCGAAGTCGATTCCCGCCTGCCGGATCGAGACATCGATCCCGTACTGCTCGAGCGAGCGGAGGAACGTCATCTCCACGTAGAGGTCGTCCTGGCCGAAGGCGTTGTTGATCATCTCCGGGCGCCACTGGGGCATTTTGTCCTCGGGTATGATCGCGTCCTTCCACTTGAACTCCGTCGGCGCGCCCCAGGCGACGCCGGCGATCTGACCGATCCACCCGGCCTTCATCTTGTCGCGGTACTCGCGGACCGGAAGGCGCTGAAACTCGCCGGCGGCCAGGCCCTGGCAGGCGATGCTCAAACCGATCGCCAGCCCAAGAAAGCTTGAGCGTGTCTTCATGAGAGACTCCTTGATGCGGATCGTCGTTAAGGCTTTGCTGGCGCGGCCCAGGTCTGGCCCTTCTTGTAGCGGCCGGCGCGGTCGATCACGGTCGCGTCCTTGCTGGTTTCGATCACCCGGTCGAGTGCCCGGTCGAACTCGGCCTTGTTCGGCTCGCGGAGCGTGCGATGGTGGGCAAGCTCGACCACCGCCTGGCACGCGTCGGCAGCGTAGGGAGTGTCGAGATAGGGCAGCAGGAAGCGGAGGGTCTCGACCGTGCGGATCGCGGCCGCTCGTCGCAGCACGAGCGCCCGCTCCGCGTCGCGGGTGCACAAGGCCATGGCCTTTTGGAGCAAGGCGAGCCGCTCCGCATCGGTCCGCCCGTCGGGAAGCGGGGCGATGCGCACGAGCGCCCTTAAGAGCGCCGTGCGGTGTTCGGGATCGCCGTCCGCCTGGGCCAACTCGATCAGCCGCGCGGCGACCGATGCGTCGGGCCAGTTGCACAGGGCGCGGACGCCCGCCTCGTGCGCCGCCGGGTCGCGGCTGGCGATGGCCGCCTCGACGCTTGGCAGCGCGGCCTCTCCGCCGACGCGCCCCAGCGTGGGCAGTATGGCCGCGCGATCGGCCGGGCTGAGCCCCTCGATGGCCGCCAACAAGGGTTCGGCCTGCTTTTGCGGATCGGCGATCCGGCCGCAGGCGAACATCACGGCCTTTTCCGCCGCCTCGCGCTGCCGGCCTTCCTCGGCTTGGAGCACCACCTGGACCATGGCGGGGATGTGTTCGGGGCCGGCCAGTTTGCCGAGCGAGTCGATCGCCGCGGCACGCACCCGCGGGTCGGCTTCGACGGCCAGCGGCAAAATGCGGGCAACCGTCTCCGCGGCGCGGCGCTGGCCCAGAATCTCGATCAGGGTCACGCGGAGCGGCGCGGTCGCCCCGCCGATCGCCTCCGCAATCACCGCGGAGACCGGCGCGCCGGGCATGCGGCCCAGGCTCGACCGTGCCGCCGCTTGCTCGTCGGGCGGGCCTTCGGAGAGCAGGCGGATGAGGACTTGCGCGTCGGCCGGTTCGCCCAGATGCACCAAGGCGCCAATCGCCGCCAACCGCACCGGCACGTCGCGGCTGGCGGCCAGTAGAGCAAGCACCGCGGGCCGGGCGGCCTTGTCGCCGCGCTCGGCCAGGGCGCCGACCAGGCCGGCCTGGGCATCTTCGGGCAATTTCGGCAGCAGGGCGGCGAACGCCTCGGTTGACGCCCGGCCCTTGAGCTCCGAGCGGACTTGCTCCAGCCCGAGAGCGCGGACATCCTTATCGGCATCGGCGAGCAGGCGGATCACCATTTGCATGACGCCGTCCGCCTCTTCTCCAGCCGGCGAAGGGGCGGCGAGAACAGGCACCGCAGCCAGCCAGACGAGTCCCTGAAATAGCAGCCGGGTGTTTTTCACAGCACCTCCTCCCTGCCGGTGACGCTACGGTTTCTTTCCCGCGCAGGCCAACATGCCGCGCGTGGCCGCCAGGCGAACGTGCTTCGGCTGGTCAGCGCCGGCATAGGCCGTGTAAATCGCCTGCGCTTCGGCCGGTTTGCCGGCGGCGAGCAGCCCCTCCGCGCAGGCCAGCGCGCTGTCGGTGACGGCCTGTTTGACCTGCTCGTTCGACGGCCTGGCCTTCGCCAGTGCTTGGGACGCCTCGGCGGTCCGGATTGCGCCCAGCGCCAGCGCGGCGGAGCAGGCGACGGCCGTGTCGGCATTGCCGAGCAGCCCGGCCAGCAAGGGGACGCTTGCCGCGTCGCGGCGCGCGCCCAGCGATCCGATCACGCCCACTTTCAGGGCGCCGGCGAGCTTGGGCAAGGCGTCGCGGAGGGCCGCGGCTGCTTCCGCCGCGCCAATCCGCTCCAAGGCATAGCGTGCCATGTGGGAGTGATCCTTCTCGGCGAGCAGCGCCGCCAGAGCCGGCACCGACGCCGCCGTGCCAATCACCATCAGCTTGCGGCAGACGAAATCCTTGGCGGCGCGGGAGACGCCGGTTTTCAGCACCGCGGCCAATCGGGCTTCCAGTTCCATGCGCGCGGCGGCGTCGCCCCGGCTGGAAATCAACGCCTCATCGATCGGGCGGAGCGGGCCCAAGTCCGCGCCCCAGTCAAAAGTCTTCAGTGCTTCAAAGGCTTGGTCCAACATATGCGAATACCTCATTCAGGCGAGATTGGTTCGAAAGGTTCAAGGGGGGATCAGAGCTGCCACGGCTCGCGGCGAGCGCGATCGAGCAGCCGGTTGGCCTCCTCGTCGCCGGGAAATTCCTGCTTGCCCCGATCCCATTTGAGAGACCGCTTCAGGGTGTAGGCGATGATGCCCAGGTGGCTGAGCATCACGGTGTTCACCGCAAGCTCGATGTCACGGAAGGGTCTTTCGCGGGTCTTGACGCACTCGATGAAGTCGCCATAGATTCCGCCGGTGCCTTTATAGCTTGGCACGGCCTTTGGCGGCCGGCTGGCGCCCGGCGTGCCTTCGACCTGCAAGTTGCCGGCGTTCGGGCGGTTGTGATAGAGCAGCAAACCGTTGGGATAGCGGTACGCCAAGAACTCCTCGCCGCCCTCCTTGTTGTAGATGACCTCTTCGGGCTGCAACTCGCGGACATCGGCGGCGAACGTCGCCCCGCCGAAGTGGTGCGCGCCCCAGTCGGTCATGCCGCCGCCCGAATAGTCGATGTACGACCGCCAACTGCCGCCGCTTGTCCCGAAATTGCCGTCGCAGCGGGCCTTGTTGTAGGGCGCCCACAGCGCCGGGCCAAGCCACATCTCCCAGTCCATGTCCGCCGGGACCAACTCGGCCGGCAGGTTGCACGGCTGCGAGAGCGGGCCGACGTTGACATTGATCCACTTGAGCTCGCCAAGCTCGCCGCTCCAACAGGGATCGACGGTCTTCCGGTAGTCTTCGAGCACCCGCTGGCTGCCGCCGGAAACCACCCGCGCGTAGCGCCGCGCCGCCTCGACCATCAGCGGCCCCTCGCGCAAGGTGCGCGTCTCGGGCTTCTGGCAGTAGACATCCTTGCCGCTGCGGCAGGCCTCGATCACCATGATCGCATGCCAATGATCGGGCGTTGCCACGTGGACCGCGTCGATATCGGTGCGGGCGAGCATCTCGCGGAAATCGTTGTACGCCTTGCAGTCGGTATTCTTGTAGTGTTCGTCGACTTTCTTCTTGGCCGCGTCGCGGACGCCCCCGCGGACATCGCAAACGGCCACGTACTGCACGTCAGGGCGGCCGAGGAAGGCGCCCTGGTCTCCCCTGCCCATGTTGCCGATGCCGATGCCGCCCATCACGATCCGTTCGCTCGCCGGCGGCACGTCGGCGTTGCCCAGGGCGGTTGAAGTGATCACGTAGGGAATGGCAAGGCCCGCGCCCGCCGTTTTGAGAAACTCGCGGCGCGTCGGCCGATCGAAACTATCCATATTTGCCTCCTCTTGGAGTGAGGTTGTGAGAGACGTCCTTATCGGAAAGAGAGAGCCGGCGCGCCGCCTGGCCGGGGCGTGCTTCGCGGACGAGCGGCGAACCGCGCAAACGCAGCTTCCGCTCGACTTCGGCGCGACTCGAACCGCCTCGAACGGTTCAGCGTCATGTTTACCCCGCCGGACCGGCGGTGTCCAGAGCTTCAGCGCGCCAGGTCGCAAAGCAGCCAGGGGGGCCGGCTTTGGGTTCGATCCCGGCTGCCGCCATCCGGCCAGCGAATTTTTTTCGCCAGCGGCACGCCTGTTGCATGCCACCTGTCACGGCAATCCGCGACAGTCGCCGAGCGAGCGTGTTCTCAATCCTCCACCAGCAGCTTCATTTCGCTTGAGTTCGCCTTGAGTTCCGGGGCATACATCGCCCAGGCCTTGGCCGGCAGGGCGCTGAAGCGGCCGGGGATCTCCGCTCGCATCCGGTAGGCCACGCTGTGGTTGCCCCGGGCGAGCTGGTTGACGAAGAGCACCACCCGGTTGTCGCGGAACTCCACGTAGGCGCCCAGCGCGTTTCCTGTATAACCGCTGCGGAGGTCGACCGGCTCGAGGCCGGCGGCCTTCATGTCTTCGAAGACCACGTATTCGTAATCGTTCTTGCTGGCGATCTCCAGCTCGATCTCCACGAGCTCGCCGCTCTTTAACAGCGACAGGTCGGCCAGCGGCTCGCGCTCATACTTTTCGACCCGCTGGTCGACGGCCTGTCCTCGCGAGCCGGCCACCTTGATCGATTTCTCCACCGGCTTGAGGCGGTAGTACTTCCGCTCGACCTTGATCTCCAGCCCGGCGGCCGCGATCGGGTCTTCGAGCGTGAAATTCGTCAGGTAGGCGTTGTAGTAGAGCGGGCCGGCGCCCTTCTTCTTCAGTTCGATCGTGTGATCGCCGTCGGCCAGAGCGGCCCCTTCCACGACCAGCTTGTTGTCGAACTGGAAGAGGTTGGCCGGGGTGATCTCGACCGCCTTCTGAAGCTTGCCGTCGAGCCAGACTTCGACGGTCATCTCGGGCCTGGCCTCGCCGCTTGCCCGCATGAACTCCGCCATCGCCTCGACGCACAGAGCGGTGTCGCGAGTGGAGTTCCAATAGGTGGCGTGCTTGCGGTTGTTGAGCAGGTACTTGACCAATCGCGAGGCGACGCGGCCCTTCGGGTCGGTCCGCGCGAGCAGCTTGAGATAATAGGCGTGGGCCTCGTACTCGCTCCCATACCAGTACCACCAATAACCGTCCGGCAGGTTGAGCCAGGCCGTCTGGTTCTCGTCGTCTTCAACGAGGTACTGCTCGATGTTGCGGAGCACCATGGCGAGTTTTTCCTTCTCGCCTTGGCTGTCGAGGGCCAGGCCGAAGGTCGCCAGGCTGTAGACGGCCAGTTGCGGCCGGTCGCGGTAGAGGAAGTCGAGCATCTGGCCGTTCTTCACGCCCGCATCGACGAGCACCATGTAGACCAGGGCGTCGAGGTTGTCGGCGTGCTCTTTCCAGGGCTTCTGCTTGGGCTCCTTGAGCGCGTTGTTGAGCTTCTGGACCTCTGAGTCCTGGTAGCGCTTGAGCCAGTCGACACCCCGCTCGACGACGCCGGGGACGAGGGCCACGTCGTTCTGCACCGCGATCTGGAGGCCGTGCACGACGACGGCCGTGGTATGCGCTGAAGGATACTCGCCGTAGCCGGAGAACCAGCCCCAGCCGCCGTCGGAGAGCTGCATCTCCACCAGGCGGTTGACGCCTTCCTTGACCATCCGGCGGACCTCGTCTTCATCGAACACCGGGTTGCGGTCGTAGCGCTGCCAGCGTTTGGCCCGCTCGGCGTCGTCGCCGATCTCCTGGGCGTTGAGGTTCGTGCGCTTTTGCTGGATGGCCTTCAGATCGAGCCGCATGTCGAGCAGGATCTTCTGCGTGATCACGGTGGGCAGGAAGCGGTTGAGCGTCTGCTCGGTGCAGCCGTAGGGATAATCGACCAGGTAAGGCAGGGCGTCGACCATCGCCCCGGCGAGCGTGGGCGAGTAGCGCACCTCAAGTCGCGTCTGCTCCGGTCTGCGCTCGGCGGGCACGCGGATCGAGAACTTGCCGCCGCCTTCCTCGGGGCGGATCGCGCCGCTTACGGCCTCCATCTTGAGCATGCCGTGCACGTAGCAGGGGAAGCGCATTTCCATCGCGTCCGACTCTTCGTCAGTCAGCGCGAACATGCGGATCAGCGCTTCGCCCTCCTTGGCGACCTTCACACGCCAGTCCACCCGGGCTTCGCCCTCGGGCTCGATCGCCACGGTCTGCTCCAACTGGCCGAGCGGCGCGAGCTGGTCGCCTTCGAGCTGGAGTTTCACCTGGACGGATTTCTTTGTTTTCAGGTAGTTGTGGACGTTGGCCGAGAGGACGACCTCGTCCTTTTCGATGAAGAACCGGGGGGCCTGCATCCGCAGGACGAGGTTCTTGCGGGTGACGACGTCGGCCGTGCCCTGGCCCACCCGGGTGCCGTGCCCCATGGCCCAGCACTTGACGCGCCAGGTGGTGAGGTTTTCGGGCATGGTCAGGGAGACCTCGGCGGTGCCGTCGTCCTTTGTTTCCAGCTTGCCGACCCAGAGGGCGGTGTCGGCAAACGCGCTGCGGATGGTCGGCGCGACGGTGGGTTGTTGGGGTTCGCCCGCCATCGCTCCGGCCGGCGCTGGTGCGGCGGCCAGGTCCATCATCGGCGCGCCTTCGGCCATCGCCATCGGCGCGGCGGCCATCGGCGCGGCCTTTTCCATTCGGGCCATGGCTGGCATCGCGCGGCCATTCGCTGCGCCGAACCCGCCGCCCATGCCCATGCCGTACGCCATGCCGCCGCGCCGCCTCACCTGGCCCAGCGTTTGCACTTCCTCGTCAACGATCGAATCCAGATCGTCGGCCGACGTTGCCCCGAAGATGCCCACGTCGCGCATGCCGGGCGTTTTCGGGGGAACGAGGTTCCCCTCAAACCGGTCCAAGCTGCTTTCGCTTGTCTCGTTGTGCTGGCGGCGCCACTTCCAGAAGAACTCGCGGATTTCGGGCACGTTCGACCCGCCCGAGATGTACTCCACCGACTTGTCATAAACCGCCACCACGGTTGATCCATGGAACGGTTTGCCGTCGAAATCGGTCAGCTTCAGCCGGATGTCGGCCTTTTGTCCGGGCAGGTACTCGGCGGCGGAGGGGAGCACCTCGACGTTGACGACGCGCTTGACCGGCGGAACGACGATCTCCTTGGTTTCGGTGTGGACTCGCCCCCCGGCCAGCGTCACGGCCTCGACAAAGAAATTGGGCATGTCGCGCTCGGCGACGGCGATTTCCTCCACCGTGCTTTTGCCCTCCAGCCGCACAACCCGCGGCGGCAGGTAAATGCCGTTTGACGGGCGGACGAACAGCAGCACCGTGCCGCCGACGCGATCGGTGTTGATCATCAGCCGGACTTTTTCGCCGGGCCGATACTCTGCCTTTTCGGGGATAAGTTCAATGGCGTTATAGCGGAATTCCGTCCCACTAGCCGTTTCACCCCGGACGGTGAAGATGTAACCTCCTTCGATCGTGTGTTCTTTCTTGTCCGTCAGCTTGCAGGCCAGCCGATACTGGCCCGGCGCGGCGGCCTTCAGCTTCAGGTCGGCCATGCCTTGGCCATCGGTCGAGATCGGAGATGTAAAGACGGGGGTTTCGACCGGCTTGCCGTCGCGGTAGCGGATGGCGAGCAGTTGCGCCTCGCCCGCGGCTTCCACCGGCCGGCTGTCGAGCGTGCGGGCGGAGACGTGCGCGTCGATCGTGTCGCCCACCCGGTAGTAACCGCGGTCGATCCAGGCGTAGACCTTGAACGGCTTGCGGGCGACGAGCACGCTGCCGGTGCCGACAATTGTCCGCCGTGATTGATCGACGACTTCGGCGGTGATCGTGTACTCGTGGTCCTCGTCGGGGTGGATCTCCTTGGCCGGCACGGTATCGATTTCGACCTTGAGCGTGCCGTCGGGCCCGATTTCGACTTCGCGCTGGGCAACGATCTCCGGGGGGCCGGCGGCGCGCGGCCACCAGAACGGCATCGGCCGGAAGCAGCCCCATTCAACGAAACCGGGGTACCAGCGGTAGTCGTGGGCGAACCACCAGTAGCCGGGACCATAGAACCAGTCCCAGGGGCGCGCCGGGTACCAGGGCTTGTCGGCGGCCGAGCGCATCACCGTGTACTTGACCTTGGCCTGCGTGACCGGCGAGCCGAAATAGTATTTCGCCTTGATCTCGGCTTCGATTTTTTCACCGAGCATCACCGGCTCGGCCGGCGCGTCGACGGTGACTTCGAACTCCGGCTTCTTGTATTCCTCGACGCGGAACGTGCCGCCGCCCATGTTCGCGATGTTCAACTGCCAGACGCCGAGGCTGGCGTCCGCGGGCAGGTCCAGTTCGCCCTCGACGCCGCCGTACGGGTCGAGCGTGACGCTGTTGTTCACCACGCGCTCGTTTTTCGCGTTGTAGATTTCGATCGCCACGTTCTGCCCGGCGAATTCGGAGCTGTCGGGCATGTCGTACTTCGCATGGCGGAGCCAGAACTTGTAATGCACCTTCTGGCCCGGCCGGTACACCGGCCGATCGGTGATCGCATACACCCGCGTCTGGTTGTACTCCTCGTCGTAGAGCTGCCCGAACCAGACGTTCGTGTATCCGAGGAAGGCGAGCCGCCGGGGCGCCGCCCGGGCGATCACGATCCACTGGTAGCCGTCGGGCACGGCCCGCTGGTCGAGCGCGAGCTGCCCATCGGCATCGGTGTATTCGGCGAATTGCTTGATCAGCAAATTGAAGCGGCGGGGCTGGGGCTGCTCCTGGCGAAAGCCGAAGAATTCGACGTTGGCCTTGGGGATCGGCTTGCCGGTCACGGCGTCGCCGACGAAGAACCAGGCCTTCTGGTCGAGCGGCTTCTTGACGATCGCCGTGTCGGCGACCCAGAGGACGATATGGCACTGGTTGCCGTCGCGGATCTCGGCGGTTAAGAGGTAGGCCCCGGGGGTGGCGAGCGGCGTGGTGACGGTGATCCGCCGATCGAAGTGGTTCGCCCGCGGCTCAAGCTGCGTGGTCCAGGTGGCCGCCGTCTTGGTGACGTACTTCTTTTCGTTTTCGCTGACCAGCCGGTGGCCGATGTTGCCGACGTCGAGCTTGCGGTGGTCGAGTTGGTTCGGGCGCGACTTGATGTAGGCTTTGACATCATCGAGCAGCATCGCCACGTCGATTTCCCTGGCCGTGAATTTCACCTCCCGCCCGTTGCGAAACCGGTAGTCGACCGTTGCGCCGCCACCGGCTGCTTGCGTGGCCACGGGTTCGAAACGGCCCCAGTTCTTGACAATCTGGTCGAGCCGCTGCTGCCAGCCCGGCCGGTTGCCGGGATGCTCGCGAAGGCACCGCTGCCAGGCCTCGGCCGCCTTGGGATACTGGCGGCGGTTCTCATAAGACTGCGCCAGCTCGACGCACGCCTGTTCCGAATACGGCTTGCGGGGATCGGCGGCGATTTCCTGGAAGATTTTCAGGAAGTTGAACTCGTCCGGGAGGGTGAACCGCTTGATTCCCGTGGCGAGTCGGGCGATCGTCTCGTTCTCCCCGAGGGTATGCAGTGCGTAGGTGCCGCTCTCTTCTTTTTTCGTGTCGTCGACCGCCATGCGGCCGAAGGGGATTCCAAAACTGGCCAAGGTCTCGACGCCGAACTGGCTTTGCAGAAACTGGGCGAAGTGGTAGCGGACCTGGTTGCGGCGGTTGGGGTCCATTTCGATGGCCTGCTCCAAGGACCATCGCCAGCGCTCGCCGTCATTCTGGGCGGCCTCGAAGCTTTTGGGAGTCTTGTGGTACACCGGGTTCCCGTCGGGGTCGACCGGGGCGGCGGTCGCTCCGCCGCCATAGCCCCAGCCCTGCTCGTAGTCGGGCAGAGTCTCCAGCTCGGTCAGCGCCTGCAATCGCCAGGCTTCGCCGAACCCGCGGTTGTTCAGCAGCATCTGCCCGAAGTCGAAGAAGAACTGGCTGACCGCCGCGCGCTCATCATCGCGCTCGGCCAGCGGCATAGCCTGGACCATCAATTGCAGGGCGCGGACGCGGTCGCGCTCGCCTGAACTGACCACCTGGCCGCCGCCGCGATGCCGGCCGCGCTCGAACTTGCCGGCGATCATGAATCCGAAGTGGTCCAGGTTCATGTAGCTTTGGGCCGCGGCATGGAGAAGGCGCCAATTGGCCGGGTGGACGGCGATCACCCGCTCGCGGAACGGGTCGATTTCGCTTGCCCGGTTCAACTGCTGAAGGCACTCGAGCGCCATGTTCAGGTCGGCCCCCACCTGTCTCGAATCGGCGGCCGGATCGAGCGCGAGGCGGCTGAAGGCTTCGTACGCGTCCTTATAATTGCGGTTGGCGTACATCTTCTGGGCATCAGCGCGCGACACGTTCATGGGGGTGGCCTCCCGGGCGAGTGAGAACGCCAGCCCGCCGACAAGCAGCGCGGCGGCAGCGAGAATTGCGACTCGGCGAAATCGGGTCATTGTGCCTTCTCCTTCCAAACAGCGATAAGACCAGCCATTACCACCCCAGGGTGGGGGTGGAGACCAGTGGTTTTTCGGAGTATCTCCCATGTCGAACGTGCGAAAAAACCGAGATTTGCCGGTCTCGATCGAGATGAGACTGCGGTCATGATAGATCGACAGTCGGTCTTTTCCCAGCCCTGGCCAACCTCCCGTATAACGTCTTCGCGGAGAGGAACGTTACACCGCTCGGTCCGGGTGAGGCAATTGGCGGGCTGCACGAAGACCGTACAAATGAGTGTACTGGAACGAGCCAGAGGACGGGTACCCCCGCGCCTATCCTGACAATTCGGTCCGGGGGGGCTAGAATGGGAGTCTGCACCCCGCAAAGGGCGTGAGGATCGTTTTTGGAGTTGGTCTGCTGGCGGGGTGCCCTATCCGCGAGCATTTTGGGGCGTCTTCGGCACTGAATGCGCCGAGTCGTGGAACAGGCCTTTCCCCCCTGAACGAAGGGAATCGGCGCGTGTCGAACGTGTCTTCAACCGACCAGAGAGACTTGGTGGACCTGAAGAATCCGGTGTTGGCCGGGTTTCTGGCTTGGCTTGTGCCGGGGCTGGGACATTTCTATCAGGGCCGGTTGGCGAAGGGCATCCTGCTGAGCGTCTGCATTTTGAGCACTTTTTTCTATGGGCTTTACTTGGGCAGCAGTCCGGAGTTGGGTTGGGGCCGGGTGGTTTACGCTTCGTGGCGTCCAGGTCAGCGCCGACTGCCATTCCTCTGCCAGATTGGCATTGGACTGCCGGCGATGCCGGCCTTGATCGAGGCGAATCGAGCGGCGGATGGGAAGAAGCCGCTGTTTGGCGGTTTTATGGCGCCTCCGCGCCCGGACTTCAACGACTCAACCGCCGGTCCGCGGCGCCGAGCGCTCGAGGATCAGCCGACCCTTGACGAATTACACAAGAAGCTCCACCGGTACTTCGACGTGGGCACCGCCTACACGATGATCGCCGGACTGTTGAATGTCCTGGCGATTTATGACGCATGGGGCGGACCGGTAATTGCCGAGAGCCGCAGAAAAGAAGAAGACGAACCGGCCAAACCGGAGACTGGTTCGGCTGAGCCCGGCAAATAGCCGCCTCGGATGCTCCCGCCGGGCGGGCTGGGTCTTGCCCGCGGTCGCGGGGTGGAACTGGATTGGTTTGATTGCCGGCGGCGAGTTCCCCGAGAGGCTGGCGGTCTTTAGAATTGAATTTGAACGAACGAAGACAAATCCGATGGCGAATCCTCTCCTTGCCGCAGTCGAGGCCTACGACTTTTGGTACGCCGTTCCGCTCGTCGTGGCCGTGAGCCTGGTTTATGCGGCGACGCGGCATGAAGAGCTCGGTCCGATTCTCTCCCACGCGTTGCGTATCGGCGTCTGGATCGTGGGATTCATGCTGATCGTGCTTGTGGTTTTGCTGCTGGTTTCCTGGTTCACGTAGGAAGGGAATCATGAGGATTGTCGTCTTGGGGGCCGGCACGGTCGGCGCCTCGGTCGCCGAGATGCTGTGCCAGCACGGCCACAGCGTTACGGTCGTTGACCACAATCCCGACGTTGCGCGGCGCGTGAACGACGAGCTCGATGTCCGCGCGGTCACCGGATCGGCGGCGCAATCGAGCGTGCTCTTCCAGGCGGGGGTGATGGACGCCGATCTCTGCCTGGCGCTGACCGGGAGCGACGAGGGCAACATGATTGCCGCGAGCATTGCCAAGGCGATGGGCGCCCGGCGCGCCGTTGCCCGAGTCTACGCCCCGGTTTTCCGCGATCTGAGCACGTTCGATTACCAACGCCACTTCAAGATCGACCGCCTGCTGAGCCTGGAGCATCTCTCAGCGATGG
>JAMOAF010000443.1 GCA_023621895.1 Planctomycetota bacterium | reverse complement strand
GTATCGACCAATCGCAGCGGTAAGTCAAGAGAAGCCCCCTCAGGAAAGCGCCATGTTCGCAGTTCGTCGCGTCGACCGGCGGAGAGCGGTGGCCGGTGAGGCCCTGGGAGCCAAGCCGAAGTTCTGGTTCTCCGAGGCGGGCGTGCGTCTGTTGTTCAAGGCGGAAGAACGCGGGACTGGGGAGGACTGGGCGGAGAAGGTGGCGTGCCATCTGTGCGAACTTCTTGGGCTGCCGCATGTCAAGTATGTCAAAGACTGCAAAGACCTTCTCACAAGAGTTGCTCCAAGAGAACCAGAACCGACTACTGAGCGAAGTGAATTCATGACGAAGACCCTGTTTGTCGCCTGCCGGTCGCGCGGTCCGCAAACGGCCCAGTGGGGGCCCGTCGGGCGGCTTGACCGCGCTGGCGACGGCTACCGATTCTGCTATACGCGGGGCGCCAGGAAGCTGCCCGGCTTTCGGCCCTTCGAGGAGATGCCCAATCTCGGCGAGGTGTACGAATCGGACGAGTTGTTTCCGATCTTTGCCAATCGCCTCCTGTCGCCGTCGCGGCCCGAATACGACGCCTACTTGGGGTGGCTGGGGTTCTCCGGCGAGCCTGCGCCCGATCCGATCGCGATTCTCAGCGTTACGGAGGGGCTCCGAGAAACGGACGCGATTGAGGTCTTCCCCTGTCCGGCGCCCTGCGAGAGCGGCTACTCGGGCAAGTTCTTTCTGCACGGGGTGCGCTGGCTGGCTGCCGAGGCATTGGATCGGGTCGACCGGCTCCGGCCGGACGAACGCCTGGTTCTGCGCCCGGAGAGCGCAAACCAGTTCGATCCCAACGCGGTGGCGGTCCACACGGAGGGTGAAGAGACGCCGATCGGCTACGTGCCGCGGTATCTGGCCGGCGACGTGCGAACGCTGCTGGCGGACTGCGGGCCGGAGTCGGTCGAGGTTTGCGTGCAGCGAGTGAATCGCGACGCCCCCTTGCAGCACCGGGTGCTGTGCCGGATGAAAGCCTGCTGGCCCGAGGGGTTCCGGCCGTGCAGCGATGAGGTTTATGCCCCCATCCCCGAGAACGTGCCTTCGCCATGCCCGGCGTGACTGCGGATCAGGACGGAACGATGGCCGCAACCGACTTCCTGGAATCGGATCTCGAACTGGTCGTGTTGGAATGGTTTCAGCTCTTGGGATACGAGACTCTCTACGGTCCGGAAATCGCGCCCCGCGAGGCGGGGGCAGAGCGCGCGTCGTTCCACGACGTTCTGCTCGCCGGGCGGCTCCGCGACGCCATCAATCGGCTCAACCCCCGGATGCCCGCGGCCGCGAGGGAAGACGCCTTCCGAAA
The DNA here is from genome assembly GCA_023621895.1 of Planctomycetota bacterium. Classification (GTDB taxonomy): domain Bacteria; phylum Planctomycetota; class Planctomycetia; order Pirellulales; family Thermoguttaceae; genus JAAYCB01. Next base: position 1,180 of record JAMOAF010000443.1, on the reverse strand, counting down.
GGTTGCCGTGCCGGATCGGCCGACGCTCGTTGCCAACAACCGCGCGTTTCACCAGCGGCTGCGGGACGGCGTGGAGGTGGAGTACCGGCGGCCGGACGGGTCGATCGCCGGGGACCACTGCCGCTTTGTCGATTTCGAGAACCCGGAGAACAACGACTGGCTGGCCCTGAATCAGTTCACGGTGATCGAGGGGCAGCACAACCGCCGGGCCGACATGGTCGTGTTCGTCAACGGGCTGCCGCTCGGGGTGTTGGAGCTGAAAAACCCGGCCGATGAAGAGGCCACGGTCCGCGCGGCCTACAAACAGCTCCAGACCTATAAGGAGCAGATACCCTCGCTGTTTGCCTACAACGAGGTGCTCGTCGCCTCCGACGGGCTGGAGGCCCGCATCGGCTCGCTGACGGCCGGCCAGGAGTGGTTCAAGCCGTGGCGGACAATCGAGGGCGAGAACGAAGCGCCGCAAACGTCGCTGGAACTGGAAGTGCTCATTCGCGGGGTGTTCGAGAAGAGGCGGTTTCTCAAACTGCTCCAGCATTTCGTCGCCTTTGAAGACGACACGGACAGCGACCGGGTGATCAAGATTCTGGCCGGCTACCACCAGTTCCATGCCGTCGAGAGGGCGGTGGAGGCGACCGTCGAAGCGTCGCGGCCGGAAGGGAACAAGCGGTGCGGGGTGGTCTGGCACACGCAGGGCTCGGGCAAGAGCCTGTCGATGATGTTCTACGCCGGCCAGATCGTCGTCCACCCGGCGATGGAGAACCCGACGCTGGTCTGCCTGACGGACCGCAACGACCTGGACGACCAACTGTTCGGGCAGTTCGCCCGCTGCGCGGAACTGTTGCGGCAGAACCCGGTGCAGGCCGAGGGCGTGGCCCATCTGCGGGAGCTGTTGAAGGTGGCTTCGGGCGGGATCGTGTTTACGACGATCCAGAAATTCCTGCCAAGGAAGAGAGGCCCTGCGCGTGGCGGTGCTCTCAGACCGGCACAACATCGTGGTCATCGACGACGAGTTTGACGAGATCACCGAGGGCGAGGAGGAGGAACGCAAGGAGAAGGTCAAGTCGAGGTGGGCCGCCATCGAGGCCCTGGTGGGCCAGCCGCAGCGGATCGCGGTGATTGCCGAGGACCTGGTGGAGCATTTTGAACGGCGCTACGAGGCCATGGAAGGCAAGGCGATGGT
>JAMOAF010000154.1 GCA_023621895.1 Planctomycetota bacterium | reverse complement strand
TTGAAAATGCGGCTGCTTTTCATATAGCCGCGTGGGGTTGCCCCGCGATTCGTTAGGTTGGGGTTGTGCCGCAGCGCTGGCGCGCCGCGGGGCAAGCCCACGCGGCTATCTGAACAGCAGCCGCTTTTTCCACGAATCACGCAGGTCGACTTAAACGACACGGGTTGCTCGCAACGGATTGCCGGGCCGGACGCCCCCGAGCAACCCAAGAAATGCAACCGGCCGCCGCGCGGCGGCGTCGGCTCACCGGCGGAGCGATGGCTGATGGTCATCGCTCCGCTTTTTTTGTTTCAGTCCAACTCGAACCGCGCCAAGTACTCGTCCACGGGGTGGTTCGGCGCGTCCGGCTGCTCGCTTTTGAGCAACACGTGGTTCTCGAGGACGAGGACGTCGATGTTGGTCGCCATGAAACAGCGGTAGGCGTCCTCGGGCGTGCAGACGATCGGCTCGCCGCGGATGTTGAAACTCGTGTTGACGAGCACGGGGCAGCCGGTCCTGGCCTCGAACGCGCGGAGTAGCCTGTAGAACCGGCCGTGCCGCTCGGGATCGACGGTCTCGACGCGTGCCGAGAAGTCCACGTGGGTCACCGCGGGGATCGTCGAGCGGAGGACGTGGAGCTTCTCAAGGCCGGCCGCTTCCCGGTCGCAAAGCGGCAAGCGCTGGCTCTCGGCCACCGGAGCGACGAGGAGCATGTAGGGGCTTTCTTGACCTTTTCCCAAGTCGAAGTAGTCGCGGGCACGGTCCTTGAGCACGGCCGGAGCGAAAGGACGGAACGATTCGCGGAACTTGACCTTCAGGTTCATCACCTTTTGCATCGCCGGGCTGCGGGCGTCGCCGAGGATGCTCCGGCTTCCCAGCGCGCGGGGCCCGAACTCCATCCGGCCGTGCACCCAGCCGACGACTTTTTCCTCGGCGAGCAGCCGGGCGACATCGGCGCAGAGAGCGTCGTCGCCGTCGATGCGGCGGTACCTGGCGCCTTGCGAATCGAGGAACCGGCGAATCTCTTCATTGGAGAATCGCGGTCCGAGGAGAGAACCTCGCTGCGCGTCTTCCGGATCGGCCTGGCGAGCGTTGCCCAGGAGCTGGTGCCAGATCAAGAGCGCCGTGCCCAGGGCCCCGCCCGCATCGCCGGCGGCCGGCTGGATCCAGATTCGCTCGAATGGCCCCTCGCGGAGAATCCGCCCGTTGCCCACGCAGTTCAGGGCCACCCCGCCGGCCAGGCAGAGGTCGGCCAGGCCGGTCTCCTCGTGCACGCGCCGCGCGGCGCGGAGCATGATCTCTTCGGTGACGTGCTGGATTGACGCCGCCAGGTCCATCTCGCGCTGCGTCAAGGGCGACTCGGGGCGCCGCGGCGGCCCGCCGAAGAGCCGGTCGAACTTCTTCGACGTCATCCGCAGGCCTTGGCAATACTCGAAATAGGCCATGTCCATGCGGAAGCTGCCGTCGGGCTTCAGGTCGATCAGCTTGTCGAGAATCCGCTCGGCGTAGACGGGCCGGCCGAACGGGGCCAGACCCATCAGCTTGTATTCACCCGAGTTGACCTTGAATCCGCAGAAATAGGTGAAGGCCGAGTAGAGCAGTCCGAGGGAATGGGGGAAGCGAAGCTCGTGGCTCAAGCGGATGCGGTTGCCGCGGCCGAAACCGAAGCTTGCCGTGGCCCATTCGCCCACGCCGTCGAGCGTGAGGATCGCCGCTTCGTCAAACGGCGAGGGGAAGAACGCGCTGGCCGCGTGGGACTGGTGGTGTTCAACGAAAACGCATCGCTTCGCGTACTTTCCGTGCAGCCCCTTGCGAATCTCCCGCGGCAGGTGGAGCTTCTGGTGAATCCAGCCGGGCAGCGCCGCGGCGAACGATCGGAATCCGCGCGGCGCGTATTGAAGATACGTTTCGAGAAGGCGTTCGAACTTCAGCAGCGGCTTGTCGTAGAAACCGACGTAGTCCAACTGTTCCGGCGCAAGTCCCGCTTCCTCGAGGCAGTAGCCGATGGCGTGGATGGGAAAACTTGCGTCGTGCTTCCGCCGCGTGAACCGCTCCTCCTGCGCCGCGGCGGCGATCCGGCCGTCGATGACCAGCGCGGCGGCCGAATCGTGATAGAAGGCGGAAATTCCCAGGATCGCGGTCATGCGGGACTCGCGGGTGTGCGCTGGTTCGTTTGGCGGGCGGTCAATCGGCTTGGGCGACGCCGGCAAGCCGGTTTAAGCGGAAAATGTAGTCGGGCCACAGCGGGCAGTTCAAATCGATCCAGCACTTGACGCGGCGCATCTCCTCCTCGGTCAATTTGACGTCGTAATGGCCGGAATCGAGCACCTGCCAGAGCTTGCTGCGGAGCGAGCCGAAGCTGAGCGGGCGGGCCTTCTGGTGCTCCTGCCCCCATTGGTAGTCGAAGTAGTGGACCCAGCCGCCGGCGATCAGCGTCCGGTACGATGCCGGCACCCCATCGCCGTCAAGCCTGCCGGTCAAGTCGAATCCGCGCTCGTCGCGCTCGTTGTGGCAGCCCGTGCAGCGGGCATCCCAGACCGG
>JAMOAF010000264.1 GCA_023621895.1 Planctomycetota bacterium | reverse complement strand
ATCGCCTATTGGCCTGGTGATGCGTTGCTTCCGGTCAAGTGCTTCGTTTCCATGCACCGAGGCAGTTCGGTGTGCAGTCCCCGCTTTCTCCTCTCTTGGCGATGTGATTCGTGAAACTCCGCGTCGGTTTAATCGGTCTAGGAAACGCCTGGGAAAACCGCCATCATCCCGCATTACGCGCCCTCTCGGATCGGTTTGAGGTAACAGCCGTCTTTGACCAGGTGACACACCGGGCCGTGTCCGTGGCGGCCCACCTCGAAACGGCCCACGTCGAGGGGTTTCGCGATCTGGTCAACCGCGAAGACGTCGATGCGGTCCTTATGCTCGGCGACGGCTGGTACGGAGTCGTGCCCGTACTGGCGGCCTGCGAGTCGGGCAAGTCGGTCTACTTTGCCAGGTCAATGGACATTGCGCCCGAACAGGCCGCGGATATGCACCGCCGAGTTCAGCGCGCCGGCATCGCCTTTCTTGCGGAGTTTGTCCGCCGCCACTCTCCGGCGACTCTCCGGCTGAAAGAGCTGATTGCCACCTCGCTTGGCGAACCGAGACTCCTCTTCTGCCACACCCGAATCCCGCTTCCAAGCGGAGCGGACCACCAATCTTACGGGGTGGCGGATCCTTGTCGCCAGGAAATTCTCGAGCTGGTCGATTGGTGTCGATTCGTCGTTGGGAGCGAGCCGCGTGGGGTCATGTCGACGGCGCACCGCGAGCTGCCTCGCTTTCCCGGCGACGTGGGGCAGGTCGATTACCAGAGCATCTCCCTCGATTTCTCGGAACGTGAGCTGCCCGGCGCAGGCGCCATGGCCGAAATCCGTTGCAGCCGATACATACCCCACGATTGGATCGAGGCGCTCGGCTACCGCCCGCAGGCCGGGATGCAGATCGCGTGCCAGCGGGGGATCGTCTTTCTCGATTTGCCATCGACGCTGGTCTGGTTCGATCAGGCGGGCAGGCATCAAGAATCGCTCGATAGCGAGCGGCCCGTCGGGCAGGTGCTGCTGACCCGTTTCCACCGGGCCGTCACAAGCCTCGTCGCCAAGGTGTCCGACCTGGAGGATGCCTGCCGGGCGATTTACATCCTCGACCAGGCCGTTCGAAGCCAGGAGGAAGGCCGCCGCATCGAACTATCGTGACGTTGCCGTTCCACCCCGTCTCAATTCCCCTCGCTGCCATGCCCCATCCACAGATCGACGCCGCCCGGCTCACCGTGTTTCCGCTCGCCGAACGCAAGAGCCTCACCCGGATCGAGACGATCGCCGCCGACCCGAATGCACCGCCGCGGCCCGTCGGCGAACCGCTGGCCGAAAAAGTCCAGCTCGTTGCAGACCGCATGCGGGCTGCGCGAGAAGGCGGCGCCGCGGTCATGCTCACGTACGGCGCTCACCTGGTAAAAAACGGCGGCGGTCCGCTCGTCAATCGAATGATCGAGCGGGGGGCGATCACGCACCTGGCCACGCAGGGCGCCGGCGTGATCCACGATTGGGAGTTCGCCTTTCTTGGGGCATCCGCGGAATCGGTCCGCGAGAACGCCCCGCTCGGCCGCTTTGGCAGTTGGGATGAAACAGGCCGCTGGCTCAACCTGGCCGTGGCCGCCGGAGCCGCTGAAGGCCTCGGCATCGGCGAGGCCATCGGCCGCATGGTGGAAAGCGAGTCGCTGGCCGTGCCCGACCCGTCCGAACTGGAACGAGCCATCGTCCAGGCCCCCGGACACCCGCTCTGCGCCGCCAGGGCCGATCTGGCGGCCATCATCCGCGAGCACAAAATCCCCGCCGGGCAGCTCGCCGTCCGCCATCCCTACAAGGAATTCTCGATCCTCGCCCGCGCCTATCGCCACCGGGTGCCGCTGACGGTCCATCCCGGCATCGGCTACGACATCATCATCAATCACCCCATGTACCACGGCGCGGCAATCGGCCGCGCGGCGACAACCGATGCCCGCATCTTCGCGCACAGCGTCGATCGCCTGGATGGTGGCGTGTATCTCTCCGTCGGATCGGCGATCATGAGCCCCCAGGTCTTTGAAAAGGCGTTCAGCGCCGTCAACAACCTCCGCGCTTCGGAGGGCCGGCCCTTCCTTCGCGGCCACCTGATCGCCATCGTCGACATCCAGGACGCCGGCGCCTGGGACTGGGCAGCCGGAGAACCTCCCAAGACCGACCCGGCTTACTACCTCCGCTTCTGCAAGACCTTCGCCCGGATGGCCGGCCAGGTCGAGTATCTGCAAATGGACAATCTCGAGTTTCTCCGGGCGATTTGCAGCCGAGACTAGCCCGAGATCGAATCACAGGTTGGCTGCCAGAACGCCGGCGTCGACTTGGAAGTAACGGGCGAGCTTGCGAATTACACTCCGGCTGAACGGCCTCCTGCCCGCCAGGACTTCGGAAATCGTGGACTTCGGGATCTGAGTGTCGCGGTGCAATTGCGCCTGGGTCACACCCTTGGCTTCCATGAAGTGTCGAAGCATGTCGGCATCCGAGGCCGGCCCGATGGCATGATGCTGGTCTTCGTAGGCGGCCACCAGGTC
>JAMOAF010000005.1 GCA_023621895.1 Planctomycetota bacterium | reverse complement strand
TCGACGGCGAGGCGCCGCTGGCTGTGTTGACGCCCAACGTTCCGGTGACGGGGGAAGCGGCGGAAGACAGCCTCTACGGCTGGTTCAGCGACCCGATGCCGCTTGCGGAGGACACGTGGCTCTGCTCTTACACGCCGACGGTTGTGCCGTGGCTGGAGTGGACCTGGGCGATCTACGTGGCCGACCGGCATGGCAATTTGGCGCTGGTCTACCGCGATGCGGAGATCTCGTGCGCGGAGCCGGTGCCGCTCGCGCCGCGCCCGCGGCCGCCGGTGATGCCTCCGGCCCGCGCCAACTGCGATGCCGAGGACGCCGAGGCGACCCTGGTTGTGGCCGACGTGCACGCCGGCATGCCCGAAGTGCCGTGGGGCACGGCCAAGTACCTGCGCGTGCTGGAGGACGTGCCTCGCAAAGGCGTCCACCAAGGGGGCGCGATCCGCACGTCGGGCACGTCGATCTACACGGTCAAGCGGATCCTGGGCACCGTGCCCGTCGAGGACGACGGTTCGGCGAGTTTTGTCGTGCCGGCGAACCGGAACGTGTACTTCGAAGTGCTTGACGCCAGCCAGCGGGAAGTCCAGCGGATGCGGAGCGTGGTGTGTTTGAAGCCGGGTGAGACGCGCGGCTGCGTCGGTTGCCACGAACCGCGGAACACGGCACCGCCGGGCAATCTCGCGAGCCCGGTGCGGCGCGCATTGACCCGCCCACCGAGCCGCCCCGAGCCGCCGCCTTGGGGAACGGAGATTCTAAGCTTTCTCCGCGACATTCAGCCGGTGCTCAACGCCAAGTGCATCGCGTGCCATACGCACGACCGCAAAGCCAACCGCGTCGTTCTGACCGACGATCTGACCGGCCAGTTCACGATCGGTTACGAGGAGTTGCTTCCCTACGTGAGCGCCGCCACCGCGAACCGGTGGGATTGCCCCGAGGACGTCTACCCGCGGCCGGCGTACACCTATGGCTCGAATGCCTCGCGGCTGACGCGCCTGCTGGCCTCGGGCCATCACGGCGTGCAACTGACCAGTGACCAGTGGCAGCGGCTGATCAACTGGATTGACGCGAACGGGGTGTACTACGACCGTTACGGGATGAATTGGCCCGACCGGCAGATCTTCGACAGCAAGACGATCGACACGCTATCCGAGGTTTTCTCGCAGCGGTGCCGTTCGTGCCATGACAAGGGGCTCGCGACGGAGAAGGCCTGGTTGCTGAGCATGAATTGGCATGACGTCAGGTTAAGCCGGGCGCTGGCCGCTCCGCTGGCCCGGTCGGCGGGCGGTTGGGGCCGTTGCGACGGCACCGTGTTCGCGGCCACGAGCGATCCCGACTACCAGGTCCTGCTGACCACGTTGACGGCGATTCGCCGCCAGTTGACCGACAAGCCCCGCGAAGACCTGCTCTCGATACGCGAGGCCGCGGCAGAGTACGAGGTGGCTGAACTGCCTCCGCCCCCGCCCAAAACGCCCCGGACGTTCTTCCCCTGGGTGGTCGCGCTCGTTGAACTGATCGGCATCGTTCCCCTGATGTTCTACCGTTGGCGCTTCGGCCGGAGCCAACGCTTGTAGTAGGCGAAAGACTACCGCCCCTGTCCGGTTCCCTCGTCGGTCTTTCCTGCTTGCGATCGGCTCGGGTGATAGTGGATCGAGACGCGACGCAAATACTCGATGTGCCGGTGCAGGGCCTTCTCCACCTCCGTAGCGATCTGGTTGCCGGCCGCCACGGTCAGGGCGCCGTCGACGCCGATGGTCACCTGGACAAGCAGGTAGAGCCCGATGCGGTGGATGTGGATCTCTTCCACCTGCGCAACCCCCTCGACTTCCGCGACAATTCGGTGGGCACGTTCGATGACCTCGCGCTCGGGAAATACGTTCATCAGGTCGGCCGACGACTCCTGAATGATTTCGATGCCCGTATAAAGGATTCCGATGGCGACAATCGCGGCCGCGAGGGGGTCGACCCAGAGGTAGCCGGCCCGGCCGAGGACGATGCCGATTACGGCAGCCGTAATCGTGAAGATGTCGTTGCGGTGGTCGCGTGCCAGGGCGGAGACGGCGATGCTGCCGGTGTGGCGTCCGATCCGGGCCGTGAACACGGTCAGCCAGATTTTGAGGATCAGGCTGGCGGCGGCCACCCAGAGGGCGAGTGGTCCTGCTCCGCTGAACTCGCTCTGCCCAACGAATAGATCGTAAACCTGGCTGATCGCATTCCAGAAGATGGCGATGGCCGAAGTGATGACGAAAGCCCCAACAACCACCGTGGCGATGCTTTCGAACTGGCGATGGCCGAACGGATGCTCGCGGTCGGGCGCCTTGCCCGCCAGTCGCATGAAGACGCGGATGATCAGCAGGTAGACGACGTCGGATGTTGAGTTGATGCCGTCGGCCAGCAGGGCCGGACTGTGGCCCAGCACACCGACGGTCGTTTTGACGCCGGCCAGAACCAGATTTACCCCGAGGCTGAGGTTCACGGCCAGCAGGTTGCGTCGATTGTCGGATTCGTGCGTCTGCAAGGCGAGCTGCCGATTGGTCCAAGGACAGGTAAAGCATGTTCCAAGACAATCGGCATTCTAAGCCGACCGGACCTTGTTGTCTTCCCAATCCGCGGCGTCTGGCGCTGGAAACTCGGCCAATTGGCTTGTGAACGCTGGCAACCAGGACCCCACGACGGGGGTTGAGAACGGAATGGAGGGCGTTTTGGCGGGAATAATCCGGGCTAACGATCCTTGGGGGGGAGCATGCTCTCCAGGTGCGATTGGAGCGTATCCGGATCGAGCGCGGCGTCGTAGATCGCCACTTCGTCGAGCGCGCCGGGCCAGGGATAGGCGTGGGCGTCCGATTCGTCGAACCCTTTTCCGATGCCCAACCGGCTTGCCGGCGGAGTGCCGGGAATCGGCTCGCGCTGGAGCAGGCGGCGGAGGACCCTTTCGCCGGCGGACAGATCGGCCGCATAGGCGCTGGCGATGGTCGTGCGGCCGTTGGCGACAAACGTCACCGCCACGTAGTACCAGTGGTCGGGCGTCAATTGGAGGCGCGATTCGGGCCACTCGGCCGCGGCATCGAAAAGGAGGCTGATGTATCCCCGGCCGACCACGGCGACGAAGAATCCGCAAGCGGTTTCACCATTTCGAGTGGCCACCGCCAGGCCCACCAGGTCGTCGTCTTCGTCGGCTGGCGGGTGATATTGAAGGAGCAACTCGACGGTCATCTCTTGCGGCGGGTAGAAAGCGTTTTCGCTTTGCAGGGCGACGCCGATCGATTTGCCTCCTTGATCCGCCCTGAAGGGGCGCACCGCTTCGGTGGTCAAATCAAGGCCCGGGGCGGTGTAGTCGAGGCTCCCCCGCCCGCGGCCGTCGGCCATCACCGACTCGGTCAGGTGCAGGCTGCCCCGCTTGTCGCGGCATTTTTCCACTCGGCTGGTGCCCTCGAACGTGTACTGGTGGATCAAACGCGGATGGGCCGCCGCGAGCGAGCGCAGCCTGGCCACCGAGTGCTCCGGCGCCGGTTCGGGGAGCCGCTGGGGGAACCGGTCGGGCTCGAACGTGACCGCCGCCCACGCCTGGCGCGAGCCGCGGGGCCAGGCGCGAGCCTCTCCGGCCTTGACGGTTTCCGCGGCGGCATCCGCGCCGCGCTGGACGGTGACTTCTCCTTCGATCACATGCACCTCGGAGAGATTGTCCCGCACGGTCACGCCGAGCGACGCGGCGCCAACCCGAACCTCGCCGCCGGGCAGAGCCAGCAGGAGGTGGTCCGGCTCGCTTCCGCGCACCATCATTTCGCCCCGTTCGATCCTCAGCACCGGTTCCCGCTCGAACGCGAACTGGGCCGGCGCGCGGATCAGCAGTTGGGCGCCGCCCGGGTAGACAACCTCCACGATGCCGTGCGACAATTGCAGGGCCCGCTGGGCGGGCAGCCGTTCGCCCGGCGCCGCGGCAGCGCCGGGTCCCCACCGGGCGTGGACCCCGCCGGCCAATCTTGCTTCCGACTGGGCGGCGAGCGGCTGCGTCGGCGGCTCGGGGCGCCGGCGCGGCACCGCCCGCCAGGCAAGAAAGAGCAGCCCCATCGCCAGGGCCGCAGAGAAGAAGAACCCCGCCCAGCGCCATCGGGAGATTCTCGCTTCGCGGCGCGCCGCCGGCGAGACGACCGGAAACGGCGCCTTGAGGCCCTTCGCGCCCGAGGTTCGCACCGCCGGCCCGGGGCGCTCGGCGGCAATCGCCTGCTGCCAGTGCAGCTCGCCGTGCAGGTGCAGATAGAGCAGGTAGTAGCGCCGCGCCGCCGGCGACTCGGCCAGCAACGCCTCGAGCCGGGCGGTCTCCCGGTCGGTCAGTTCGCCTTCGCACGCGGCGGCCGTCAACTCCTCGAGTTCGCGGGTGACCTTGCCCTCGTGCCGGCTCATTGACGGTCCTCCGCGGCGATCGTCCGCTCGATGCACTCCAGGAGCGCCGTGCGGATGCGGTGCAGGCTCTTCCGCGTTCCCTGGACGCTCCTTCCCATCGACTCGGCCACGGTTCGCGTCGTCGCCCCCGGCTGATAGCGGCTGAGCACAAGGGCTTTGTCGTCCCGCCGCAGTTTCGCCAGGCAGCCCTCCAGCGCCTCGCGCCGCTGGTCGGCCTGGTCGAGGATCGATTCGGCCTCCGCGGCCAGGGCTTCGACCAGCGGAGTGCCGAACACGCGGCGATCCCGCGCGGCCTTTTCGCGAAACTTGAGGACCTCGAAATAGGCGATCCGGCAGGCCCAGTTGTCGAACGACGTGCCTGGCGTGTAGTCGTCGAACTTGTGCCAAAGGACGACGTTCGTCTCCTGGAGCACCTCCTCGGCGTCGGCCGCATGATGCAGCAGCCCGAGCGCGTAGAGGAAGACTTTCCGCTGGCAGCCGCCCAGCAAGCGGGCGAACAGTTCGGCCTTCTCGGAACCCTCTTGGTTCGAACGACTCACGGTCTCGGGACTCTCCGACGCAGACTCGGGGGGGCAGCCGCCTTGGCGACCGGTTGCCTCACTTTGCCTGCAATGGTTCTGTTTTCACGACGTTCACCCGCGGCGCGCCGCCAGGTGCTTTCCAACCCAGCCGCTCGGCCGTCGCGACGGCGTAGGCGCATGCTTCGGGCGACGCCGTCTCCACGACCACCGGCGAACGTTCGGCCGCCATCGCCAGCGCCTCGGGCATGTCGAGAAATCGGCGGACGTTGAGCAGAATCGGTCCCTCGCGGTGCGACGGCGGAAGCTGCACGAGCACAAGCCGGCTCGCCGGCGGTTCAAACAGCGAGGCATACAGGGCGATGCCCGCCGCCACGCCGCGGCCCCTGATCTCCAGCGGGCCGCTTCTCAGGCCCTCGATCGCCCGGACGGCCTGGATCGCGCGGCGCGTGTCCCAGGCGCGCATCCCGTCGAGCGTCTGGCCGAGGAGCATGAACCGGCGGCGGATCTGCGTTTGTTTTTTTTCGTCCGGGTTCCACGCGCTGGGCCCGATCCCGCGCGGGACGGCGAACGCGATCGCTTGCGAAAGTCCTTTAAAACGGGCCTGGAACGCCGCCTCATCGGCTGGGGGGAGTTCGCCGAGCTCGGCCAAATCGGCCTCGATCGCCTCCGGAAACCCCCATCGCAGCGCCCCGGCCAGCGCGGGCCAATCCTCATCGCCGACCACGTCGAGCGCTACCGGATGGTTGCCGGCGGCCGCCTGCGGCTGAACCACGTAGAGCTTCAGCGGGACGTGTTCCTGGCTGGTGAAGGAAAACACGCGGAGCGCGAGCCCCCGGCCGCTGGCCGCGGAGAGTTGCTTCAGGCCGAGCGGCGGGTCTTCTTCCGGCCAGCCACGGAAGACCTTGGTCCGCAGCGCGCCGAGCCACCCCTGGCGGCTTTTGCGCCACGCCGCCTCATCGGCGGGCGGCGCCGCCGGCGGGGTGGTTTGCGTGAAGGTCTCGTGGATCGTCGTGTTGCGTTCGTCTTCAGGCAGTTTTGCGAAGACCTTCAACTCGGCGGGCGTCAAGAGCTTCTCGGCCGGCGTGCCGATCAACGGCTCCTGGCCTTTCAAGTGTTTGTTGAACCACCGGAACGCCGGCACCTGTAGGTCCTGGGTGTCGTGGTGCGGCCCGGGCGTGATCACCAGGCCGAACTGCGGCGCCGCTTTGTAAAGCTGGTAGACCTGTTTCACCTTCGCGTGCGTGCGGATCACGCCGTTGAGCGGAAAGATGCCGTCGGTGTCCGAGTTTTCCAGGAGCAGGGCCCGCGGCGCCACCAGCGCGGCCACCAGCGGATAGTCCCAGCGGTAGGTGTTGACGAAGAACATGCAGTCGCAGTGCCCTTCGACGGTTCCGTCGACCACGTGGTTCTCCAGGTCGGTGATCCCGGCGACCGGCGCGGCGGCCTTGATCCGGTCGTCGATCGCGGCGATCCACCAACTGTACGCCCCGCCGCCGCTGCGGCCGGTGACGCCGAGCCGCTCGCCGTCGACTTCCTTGCGGCTTTGCAGGTAGTCGAGCGCGCGAACGCAGTTCCAGGCCTCGACGCCGGCGGGCGTGTAGCCGTGGTTGTTCCACCACCACATCTTGTACCGGTAGGTTCCGTGGTGGATCGACTCGATCTCGCCGAGTTGCAGCGAATCGATCGTCAGGCAGACATAGCCGTTCCGCGCAAACCACTCCCCGTGGTGCTGGTAGCTGACCTTGTTGCCGTAGCTCACGCCGTCGATTTTGACGCCGCCGTGGCCGCAAACGTAAAGGATTGCCGGCGCCGGCTTCTCCTGGCCCTTGGGCAGATAGAGGTTGGCGGTCACGTAGAGCCCGGGCCGCGACTGGAAGTGAAGGTTCTCGACGGCGAAGTCCTCCCGCTCGACCCGCCCGGTGATCGTCGCCTTCAACTCCGTTCGCTCCGGCAGGGGCTCCAGTCCGAGCATTTCCAGCAACTGCCGCCGGTACTCGTCGCGCTTCGACTTCCAATCATCGATCGAACGGATCTCGGTCAGGCACGCGTCGCGGAGTTTGGCCGTTTCCGCCGCGAAGTAGGCCGCCAACATCCGATCGCCGGGACGCTCGGGCGGGGCCGCGGCGCGTGCGAGCCCGGCGGCAAGTCCGAGCAAGAGAACCAAGAGAGAGAAGAACAGGGCCAGGCGTTTCATGAAACTCTCCTCCGAGCGTTACCTCGTTCCCAAGCTCCGGCGTGGGGACGGGTCCGGGGTTCGGGGTTCGGGGTTCGGGGTTCAGGGTTCAGGGTTCGGGGTTCAGGGTTCAGGGTTCGGGGTTCAGGGTTCAGGGTTCAGGGTTCAGGGTTCAGTCTTTCCCGTTCACGTGGTTCCCAAGCTGGAGCTTGGGAACCAGGAAAGCTGGAGCTTGGGAACCAGGATCACTTGGGAACCGGTGTAGCGGACGAACCGGGACAATCAGCCTTTCAGGACCCAACGGGCCTGGCGGAGAACGGCATAGGGCAATGACTTCATTTGCTCATACCACACGGTCACGAGGCTGCCATCGGCGAGTTGGACGGTCGATGGATATCCCAGATCGCCGCCGGCGCCGTCGCCGGAAATCACCATCGGTTCGGACCAGGTGCGGCCGCCGTCGGTGGAGACGCGGGCCTGGTTGCCGTAAGGCGGGCGGCGATGCCCGTAGGTCATCAGCAGCCGCCCGTCGGCCAACCGCAACAAGTGCGAGGGGAGCCCCCAGACGCCGATCGAGCGGGGCTGGGTCCACGTGCGGCCGCCGTCGTCGGATTCCGACTGCAAGGTTTCGCCCGAATTGGCGCGATTATGATTCCTGATCTGGGCAACGATCCGCCCGTCGGTCGTTTCGACGGCGTGCAGCTCGTGGTAGTTTTCCACGGAGTCGCCGTCGCGCGGCGGGATTCCTCCCAATCGCCGCCAGTTCTGGCCGTCGTCGGTCGATTCGCAGACTCCGACCCAGGGGACGTTTTCCCAGAGGTTTTTTCCGGCGTAGAGGACGCGGCCGTCGGCCAGTTGGATCGGTCCGTGAGGGCTGTTGACCAGCGAGCGGTATGGCTCGCCGAAAGTCTTTCCTCCATCGGTCGAACGCAGCATCCAGACCCCGAGTTGGGCCTTGCGCTGCGCTTCGTTGAGTTGATTGTGCACGGCCAACCAGCGGTCCATTTTTTCCGCGGGCCAGGCGCCTTTCTCGCCCGCGGCGATCTTCCGCGCCCGCTCGAGGCTCGGCACGTAAGCCAGCGAGGTGAACGTGGTCACGAGGATCGAACCCTTGGCGGTTTCCAGGACGCCCGAATCGCGGTCGTCGATCGGCGTGTCCATGAGGACGCGGGCCTCGCTCCAGGTGGCGCCCCCGTCGTCCGAACTGATCAATTCCACGCGGCCGAAGGGGCAGACGTGGGCTTCGCGCCCGCCGGAGCAGGAGACGAGCAACTGCCCATTTTTCCGCCGGGCGACCGTCGGCCAGCCGTGATACTTGTCGGGCTGCTTGCTGATGATCGCCAGATCGCGAATCTCCGCCGCCGGGGCTGCCGAGGCGCGCCGCCCGACGAGCAGGGAGCCCGCGGCGGCCGACCCGGCCAGGACTTTCAAGGCCGATCGTCGAGTCAATCGAGTTTTCATGGCGTGATCCTCCAGGTTTAAGGCAGTTCGGACGTTAGCCGACAGGCTTCGGCATTCCGTCAATTCAACGCCTCGGGCGGTCTCTTTCGGTGGCAAGTAGCGGCGTCCGGCCTGTGTTCGTCAGGAAAGTCATCCGCGGCTATTGTCTGGCGGCGACGGCGGTTTTCCGCCCGACTTCACCGATTCTAGGTTCGGGGGGCTTGAGATTCCATAGCTACCCGGGGCCAGCTGCGAATCACTTCCCGGCGTAGCACAGAACCTTGCCGTCGCGGAGGGCGACGAGAATCCGCCCCTCTCGATCGACCGCCGTGCCCGCCTTGACCACGGCGCCGGAGAGCTGCTGTTTCCACAGGACGTTGCCGGTGGCCAGTTCGATGGCGGCCAGGCTCGAACCAGTCTGGTCATCCTCGCCCGCGTGGCCGGCGGCGAGCAGGTTCTTTTGGCCGATGGCGAAGCTGTTGTATCGCGGGCCCGGCTCGTGTTTCCAGATGGTCTTGCGCGCGGTCTCTCCGCGCCGCGGGCTCTGCCACCGCGAGGCGACCTTGACCGTTCTGGGCGCGCCCTCGGGCAAGGGCCCGAGCAGCGCCAATTCACTGTGGCGGCTCCCCTCGTAGCTGGCGTCGTACACCAGTTCCTCTCCGCCGGGCAGCGCGTGCTCGAGCGAAACGTACTTGCCGTACTCGGGATAGTAGGCGTAGAAGGCCGTGTGGAAGAGCGAGCTCGGCTCGTCGCGGGGCTCGTTCAGGCACTTGCCATCGGCCAGGTCATAGCGGGCGAACTCGTATGCCCCGCCGCCGAGAAATCGCAGCTCGCCGCCGCGGATGGCCAATTCGCCTTGGAGGCTGACGCCGGCGCCGGTGACGTCGGATATCTTGCCCGAGGTGTCGTTATACCATTTCACCCGCCCCGAGGCGGCGTCGAGGGCGTAGACGTGGATGCCGTCGTAATGGGCCATGCCCGCGGCCGCGTAGAGCGTGCCCCGGTCGACCACGACGCCGCCGGCCACGGGCCAGCGGGAGATGAGCTTGCCGTAGACGGGGATTCGCTGATTGGCGGGCGCCGCCTGGAACGTCCAGAGTCGTTTACCGGTCGTTGCCTCGAGGGCATAGACGCGCCCGTCCGCCGAGCCGACGTAAAGGCGGCCCTCCCATGCTTCGGGTGGGAAATAGACCGGGCCGGCGGTGAACGTTTCCCAGACGAGCCCGCCGGTTTTCGCGTCCAGCGCCCGCACCAGGCCGTTGCGGTCGGCCAAGAACACGCGCCCCCCGCAGGCGATCGGCGCGGTGGGGAATGCGCGGTCCGGGAGCGCGTATTCCCACGCCTTGGCAACGCGGGCGGGAATCTCCGCCTTGCTCACCATGCTCCGCGCGCAATCGCCTTGGTAGGAGGTCCAACCGGCGTCGCCCGGCGGCAGCGCGTCGATCGGGTCATCCGCCGGAGTCTCGACGGTCAGCCGCTCGCTGCCGAGTCCGGGACGAAAATTGAAATCGCCGGCGGGCCCGAGCGCGATGTGGCCATAGGCGGAAAGCTGGCAGCCGCACATCCAGGGGCCCCAGTAGAGATGCCCGTCGGAGACGAGCACGCCGTCCTGGCAGGGGGGCCGCATCGGGGCGATGTGATTGGCGGCGCCGGTCGCCACGTCGACGCGGACCGTGCCGCCGCTGGCTCGAAAGAAGATGCTGTCGATCGTGCCCGTCGCGCGCGTGCATGCGCGGCGATGGGGTAGCCGGGCGAGAATTTCACCCTCGTAGGAAAACTTGAAGCTGGCGTCGGCATCCTCGGCGCCGGCCGCGTAGAAGCCGTCGTCGCGCAGCACAATCTGGACGTTGCCCCGATCTTTCGTCCAAAGCAGCCTGCCGTCGGCCGCCGAGGCGACGACGAGCTTCTGCCGCTGCGGGCCGGCGAAAAACAGGCGTTTGTCGTTGCACTTGATGTAGGTTGTGGTCGCGTAGCCCGTAATGTAGTGCTGCGCCTTGCCGTTGGGCCCGATCGCCGCGAGCAGGTCCGCCTGGTCGTTCTTCCAGAGCGTCTTGCCAGTTTCGGCCGAGACGCAGATGAGGAATTTTTCGGGGCAATACGCGTAGATTTTGCCATCGGCCATGCAGACGCCGCGGCTGTCGAGCGGCAATTCCTCGCGGTGGGCCCAGAGAACCTTTTTGCTCTTCGGGTCCATCGCCAGGATTGTCCGGCCGAAACCGAAGTTGGTCTCCGGATTGGCGTAGTCGTGCCCCTCCCACATTCCCCAGGGCCAGTGGCCGAGCCCGGGCGTGTCCGAGGGCTGCGTGTGGATCGCCACCTCCTTGGGGCCGACGATGGCGTAAAGGACCCCATCGACAAGGGCCATCCACTTCCAGACCGGACCATCGGCCTGTGGATGGTCCACGACGATTTCGTCGAGCGTCTTTCCGGTCGCCGCGTCGATTATCTTGCACGACACGTCGTCGGCCAGGTAGAGGACCTCCGGCGTGGCGATCATCGTGTTGCGGTGAATCATGAAGCCTTCGGCAAGCGGCCGCGTCCAGAGGATCATGCCGTTGTATGCGTTGATGCCCAGCAGCGTGTTGAGCTGCTGGTTCTGGTTCTTCTTGTGGGCGATATGGCCGCAGGCCTTGAAGACCCGCCCGCCGGCGGCGACCGTCACTTCCGGCATCGGCGAGAACATCGGCTCGGCCATGAACTGGGTCAGGTAAGGGGTTCGGGCGAGCCGATCGGTCGAAAGGGTGTTGTTGTCGGGCGCGTGGTAGGGGTGGCTCCATGCGTCCGTGCCTTCCGGCATCGGCTTGACAACCTGCCGGTTGCCAACATGGGCGACGCCGCCGGGGCGTAGAACGCGAAGAATCTCCGCCTCGGGCGTCGGGGCGTCGCCCGACGTGAATAGGAGGTCCGCCAGGTTGTTCGCCAGGTGAATCGAACAGAGCGGCGCGGGCTCGACGAACACGCGGCTGCCGAGGATGCCCCGGTCGATGGCAAATCGTCTCGCCGCGTCAATCTCTTCGGAATTCGACGCCTGGAAGAAGAACGTCCATTCGGTCGCGCCGGCATAGCGGATGAGCTGCTGGCGGCGCTCTTCGCCGATCGCACCGAGAACCGCGCAGATACCTCGCGGGCTGTTGAACTGGGCAATGTCGCCGGCCGGTTCGCCACACGGAGACGACGGTCCCAGCATAAATAGGCAGAATGCAAGAACCGGCAAAGCGACAGAGACCGCTCGCCACGAGGTTGAACCGGCAAAGGGGCGCCACATCGCTCGATCTCCTCCAGAGAGCTTTGATTGGGCAAAACCGGTGAGCGACCTTTCTCTGCCGGCCCGTATTATGTGGCCGGACCGGCGGCCAGATCAACAGCCCTGAAGACTGCCGCGAAAAACCCGGAAAAATAGCCGTTTTCAAGACAGACCGGCGACTTTATGATCAGGACTGAACCGGGTACAACTCGGGCGGCTCGTTGGTCGTCTTCGGGACCGGCGCGAAAAGATAAGGGACTGTTCCAACGTGAAGAAGAATCCTGCCCGGAGAATCATCGATCACTTGCGTACCATTTTCGACACCGAGTCGGCTGGCAGACTGATCGCGATCAGCCCCGTGGTGGGCATCGCGGCAGGGCTGGGGGCGGCGGCCTTCTACTATCTGCTTTCACTCACGCAACAATACCTGCTGGGCCACATCGAGGGATACTACCCCCCGCCGGCGGGAAGCGAGGGCGCCGGCGATTTCGTTCAAATGCCCTTGTAC